>OMZT01000042.1 GCA_900315615.1 uncultured Veillonellaceae bacterium
ATATGGAGTCGAAATCAGGGTGCAGCATCAGGAAATCTTCAACGTGATGCATAATATCTGAGGAGGAATCATTTTGATCACTGTAGATGATATAATAGAAACAAATCAGATGATTTCTGAAAATAACCTTGATGTGAGGACCATCACGATGGGAATCTCATTAAGGGATTGCGCGCATCCGAATATCAGTCAGTTTTGCCAGAATGTGTATGATAAGATTACGAAATCAGCGGAATTCCTGGTAAAGACTGGTGAAGATATTGAAGCGGAGTATGGTATACCGATCATACATAAGCGCATATCCGTTACACCTATAGCGATTGCAGCCGAGGCATGCAAGACAGACAGCTATGTACCTGTTGCAGAAACGCTCGATAAGGCAGCCAAGGAGGTCGGCGTAAATTTCATTGGTGGTTTCTCTGCCTTGGTAGAAAAAGGAGAGACACATGGTGATCGTATCCTGATCAACTCCATACCACAGGCGCTTGCTTCGACGAGCCTTGTTTGTTCGTCAGTGAATCTCGGCTCAACGAAGGCCGGGATTAACATGGACTGTGTGCGCGAAATGGGCGAGGTAATAAAGCGTACTGCAGAGCTTACACGTGATCAGCAAGCTATTGGCTGTGCAAAGCTTGTCGTTTTTGCGAATGCACCTGGGGATAATCCTTTTATGGCCGGAGCATTTCATGGTGTATCAGAGGCAGAAAAGGTCGTCAGCGTAGGCGTAAGCGGACCAGGTGTTGTTAAGCACGCGCTTGAATCACATAAGGGAGCGGACTTTACGGAGATTGCCGAAACCATAAAGAAGACGGCATTCAAGATAACTCGTGTAGGTCAGCTTGTAGCACGGGAAGCATCAAAACGCCTTGGCGTGCCGTTCGGGATCATTGACCTTTCACTTGCACCGACCCCGGCTGTCGGAGATAGTGTTGCTCATATCATTGAAGAAATGGGTATAGAAAGCTGCGGTGCACCTGGTACGACAGCAGCGCTGGCTCTGCTTAATGATGCTGTGAAGAAGGGTGGCCTTATGGCCTCATCGCATGTGGGCGGCCTTTCTGGCGCATTCATACCTGTCAGTGAAGATGCGGGCATGATCGATGCGGTAACGAGAGGCAGTCTCTCAATCGAAAAACTAGAAGCGATGACGTGTGTGTGCTCTGTAGGACTTGATATGATTGCTATAGAGGGGGATACACCGGCATCGACGATTTCTGCTATTATTGCAGATGAAGCAGCTATCGGCATGATAAACAACAAGACGACGGCAGTGCGTGTTATTCCTGTACCTGGTAAAAAAGTCGGAGAAACAGTCGAGTATGGTGGATTGCTTGGCCATTGCCCGATTGTTCCCGTTCGCAGCGGATTCAGCTCAGATGCATTCATTGCACGTGGCGGCAGGATACCTGCACCAATGCGCAGCCTTACAAACTGAAGATGATGATATGCGTGTTAATAATAAGATAAGATTTCAGCAGATAGAGATACTGGAAAAGACCTATTTAGGTGCCAGGCCAGCGCTGAATTTTAGGAATCCATTTGAATTGCTTATAGCTGTCATATTGTCTGCGCAATGCACTGACAAACGTGTAAATGTCGTGACTGAAAGGCTGTTCAAACGTGTGAATACACCTGAGGATATGATTCATATGGGACAGTCGGAGCTGGAATCAGAGATCAGGGATTGCGGATTATACCATAGCAAGGCGAAGAATATCATGCTGGCGTGTCATAAGCTATGTGAAGAATTTGGCGGCTCTGTGCCTGACGACTTCGATGCTTTATTGTCTTTGCCTGGAGTAGGCAGGAAAACAGCTAATGTGGTCATGAGCCTTGCGTTCGGGCATCCTGCCATAGCCGTGGATACACATGTTTTTCGTGTATCAAATAGGCTTAAACTGGCGGTTGGCGAGACACCACTAGAAGTTGAGCGCGGGTTGCAACGTATTATACCAAAAGAAAAATGGTCAGCGGCTCATCATTGGCTTATATGGCATGGTCGAAAAGTATGCAAGGCACGCAGACCCCTGTGTATGGAGTGCCCATTGTGTGCTGTGTGTCCGTCCTCGGGCAAGATAGTATGATTGTGAGGTGGTATTTTGAATGGAATACCGTAAAGCAGTTTTTGGTGATGTAGAAACGATTTATGATATAGTGAAGGGGTATGCAGACTCTGGCGATATGTTAGTAAGATCTCGGAATACGCTGTATGAAACTCTTCGAGATATGATCGTTGCCGTTGATGGAGGCAAGGTCGTTGGTGTAGGAGGGCTGCACATGATGTGGGATCGCATGGCAGAGGTGCGTACCATGGCTGTGTCACCTGACCATGTGAGGCAAGGCGTTGGAGCTAATATCGTACGCCGCTTAATAGATGAAGGTCGTATGCTTGGGGTAGAGAAATTCTTTACGCTCACTTATAAGCCAGGATTCTTTGCAACTCTTGGCTTTGAAATCGTATCTAAGGATGATTTGCCGCATAAGGTATGGAAGGAATGCATTGACTGCCCTAAGTTCCCAAACTGTGATGAAATAGCAATGATTTATCCAGTATAAGGATGTGGAGCAATAGTATGCGTTACCTGCTATATGTAGTGATGACGATCTCCCTCTTATCAATTTCAGTTGGTGGGGGATATTATTTTGCAATCAATAAAATATCTGCATCTGCGTCATCAATCAATAATATGTGGAGTGAGGCCTCTGCTCCTGATGTGGATGAAAATGCAGGACCTGCCGATAGGATAATCGTGAATTTGGCGAGCAGGATCATGACAGTGTATATTGATGGGCATAAAGCATATGTATATCCTGTAGGTGTTGGTACCGTTAGTACACCATCACCTACAGGAACGTATCATATAATAAGCCGTGAGGAAAATCCGATTTGGGTTGATCCGCACAATGACGATAACAAGATACCTTCCGGTCCTCATAATCCGTTAGGGTACAGGTGGCTTGGCTTTTCCGGGGCATATGGTATACATGGTACGAATGTGCCATCATCAATAGGTGGATACGTATCGAACGGTTGTATCCGCATGCGTGAGGCTGATGTAGAGGCATTGTACTCGGTAGCTTATGTCGGGATGATCGTAGAGATCGTGTACGACAGATTCGTTACAGAGCGTGCTGATGACGGGCTAGTGATATGCTATGTATATCCTGATGGGTATGGATGGACTCCAGATGTATCTGAGGCAGCATTGAAGGAACTTGCTGAGTATGGATTAGCCGATTTCATTGATAATAAGGAGTTAGCACATCATATTGCTGCGCATGACGGCAAGCCATGGAAGGTTATGAAGTCCTATGACGTATGGATAGGTGAACGTCACACGAATGTGCATGCCGTTGAACAGAATGAAAACATATATATACCAGCTGCTGCACTTGCGGAGGCTTTCGGTACAGATCTTAAATGGGATTCAGGATCGCACGAAGTATATACAGAATATGGAAGAACGGCGGCTGTCCTCAAAAAGGGAACAGCATATGTCAAACCCAATGATTTGGGACAGCTGTTTCGCGCACAAGGGACAGTTGATGATATGGATGGGATGAAGATATATAGACTATCGCAATTATGACGTGATTGCCGTTCATATGCACAATCGTGCTGTCTGACAATATGGGAATTTTATTGTTGACAAAAAAGTGTAAACATGTTAATATACATTCCAATAAGAGCAAATGCAATGACCGAGAGAAGTAGCG
>OMZT01000039.1 GCA_900315615.1 uncultured Veillonellaceae bacterium
CATATGATTCATTCCTCAACTTCCTCGAAAAGACCAGCATCGAGCATTTTTTTCGCTATGGGGATGAGGTCATGTACGGGGACGCCTATACGGTCACTGATGGCTATGAGGTCATTTCGACCGTCGGCGTAGGTGATGAGGTCCGTCATCGCCTTGATACCATCGTAGCTTCCCTTTTGGCTGATGGTCGGGTAGAGGCCACGCTTGCCGAGCTGGGGCTCGCCGTAGCACGTAACGCGATATGTGCGGTTGGCTTCAAGTGCCTCTAGCATGAGCTGGTAAGCGCGATACGCGCCCTCAAGTCCAGATGGTGAGATCAGCCCCATGTCGTCTTTGCTCGTGTGGTACTCCGGATACTCGCCGTACTTACTGCGGCACACTGCACAGACAGGCAGCTCAATGCCTGGCGCATTGTACTGGCGCTCATCCGATCCACGGTATAGGAAGGAGCGCGCTTCATACTTCGGATAGTGGAAATGCAGTACATTCTTCGCCACGCGATCTGCCAGCGTATCGCCATAGCGCGACGCTACATATGTATATGTACGGTCATCACCGACGCATGAAAGATTGAATCCCGCCTTCACATGCTTTTTCATATGAGCGAGATGATCGCCCTGACTCATATATGTGATCGAGCCGATGGTCTCTGGGATATAGACAAAGCGGTACGTATAGTGGCGGTGTGGCAATGTCTTTAGCCACTTGGCAAGATATACCGAAACGGCAGGTCCAGAAAGCTCGTTGTTCGCCATCGAGGGATGGCAGTCGTAGGTAGAGAGCAGGATCTCATCATCCGTCTCACCGGGCAGGATCACTTCGCCATATGTCAGACTGCCATCGAAAAGTTCACTATCGATATACGCGTGATATGTATCCTCTGGCAATGCGTCCTTCTCTAGCTGCGTCATGCAGAATCCCGAACGCTCTTTGTAGTATGATGTCACGTACGGTATCACATCCGGCTGGTCAGGCTGCGTATAAATGATCTTTTTCAGCTCATCGAGCGACATCTTCTCATCGAGCGGCAATGAATATCCCATCACGCGAAGATTCGTCTCGTGGAAGTCCAGCACCTTCTCTCCCTTGCTGTTCTTGATCCACGCATCGCGGATACGCCACTCCTTTGGCACAGTCCAGTCGAATACCCTCGTACCTGACGGCACCTCGTGAAGCGTCATCTCCGGCACTACTGCCTTAAGGTCATGTAGCGTCTTACGTACGCCATCGCCTGTGATACTCCTGCAATACGGGAAAAGCTTGGCACACAGGTCATACATTTCTTTTCCAATCGTCAATCTGAATCCCTCGATCCTTCATTCATTTATAAGGCATAATGCCATTATACCATTGATGTCCCCCCCCCCGCAAGACAAACAGCCATATACAAAGTACATTCGTCTGCATCAATCTTTTGCCCCGCGTCAGCTAATCAATGGGATTCGATCTATTTTATTCCATAAAAAAATCTCGCGGATCTGTCAACGATCTGCGAGATTCATATCTCATGTTGAATTTTTAGAGCTACAGGTGGTATCGCGCTACCACGATTTCTTTACTTTTTATGTATCATCCGATATTTCAGCTCTGCAAGCTCCCAATCTGACGGGTTGTCTATGTCCTGCACTTCTATCTCATCCATCTGGAATGCCGCCGTGCGTAGCTGAGTCCCTTTGGTCATTGCCTGCTCGAACTTTGCTGTATCGTAGAAATAGAACTGCCCTACGTCATGGTAGATGGGCTCTAGATCCTGCGAGCGAGAGTTGATGTACTCCGGCTGATTGTACTCCAATAGCCCATCGCGCATGATGAATCCACGCTGTGGAGGATAGGAGAACCTGACGACCGGCGTAAGTATGTCCGCGCCGGAAGCCTTGAAGCTATGGTATGCCTCGCTTAGCCGCTCCGATGTGACGAATGGCGCCGTCGGATAGATGCAGCACATCTCATCGAAATGACGTCCGCGCTTCTCGTACTCGGTGATGACCTCAAAAAGCACATCTGCCGTCCCGGAAAAGTCATCGGATGTTTTCTCGCTGCGCATGAATGGCACCACGGCACCATACTTCACCGCGACATCCGCGATTTCTTTGCTATCGGTAGACACCATGACTTCATCGAAAAGCCCGCTTCCTAGAGCTGCTTCGATGGAGTATGCGATTATCGGCTTCCCACAGAAATCCTTGATGTTTTTTTTAGGTATACGCTTCGAGCCGCCACGCGCTGTAATGATCGCGACCATACTCATGTCATCTGCCCCTTTTCTATATGTCTATCATCTATCCCCATAAAGCAGCCTGTCACTTCCTATATCGAGCCGCTACCTTTTTTACTGCGTGGATGACGTCCTCTACATCACTGTCTGTCATTTTCGGGAAAAGCGGTATACTCATGATTCCCTTGTAGATGTCCTCCGCATTCGGACAGAGGCCACGCTCGTAGCCCATATGCTTGTAGTATGGGAAAAAATATGTCGGGATGTAGTGTATCTGGCAGCCGATGCCCTCTGCTTTCATCGCGTCGAAGAATTCGCGGCGCGTGCAGCTGAGTGTGCCTGGGTCTAGCCTTATCACATAGAGATGGCGGCAGGAGTCGGACTCGGGGATCTCCTTTTGCACGATGATACCCTCTACATTGGCAAAGGCTTCGTTGTAGCGCGCGACGATCTCCTGACGGCGTGCCTTGAAGCGGTCAAGCTTTTTCAGCTGGCTGATGAGCAGCCCTGCCTGTATGTCCGTCATGCGGTAGTTGAAGCCGAGCGTGATCATCTCATAGTACCACGGTCCTTCGTGCGGAGCCTCCTCCATCCACGACTCGTCATGCGTGATGCCATGCGCATGGGCGAGCAAGACCTTTTTGTATAGCTCGTCATCATCCGTCAGCACCGCGCCGCCCTCGCCGGCTGTCACGGTCTTCACCGGGTGAAAGCTGAAGCACGTCATGTCTGCCAGTGTGCCGACACGCTTACCGTCATAGCAGCTGCCGATGGAGTGCGCGGCGTCCTCGATGAACACCAGTCCATGGTGCCTGCATATGTCTTTTATCTCGCGCACCTTCACGACCTGCCCGGTATAGTCGACCGCCACGACCGCCTTCGTGCGCTCCGTTATATGCGCCTCTATGCTGGCAGGATCTATCTCATATGTCTCAGGGTCTATATCTGCAAAAACGGGTTTTGCGCCACAATAAAGCGCGCAGTTTGCACTCGCCGCAAATGTCATCGGCGTCGTGATCACCTCATCGCCAGGGCCCACGCCAGCGGCAATGCACGCGCAGTGCAGTGCGGACGTGTCAGAGTTCAGCAGCACGGCATGCTTAGCTCCCGTATATCTGCAAAGAGCTTCCTGCGCCTCTTCGGTCTTTGGTCCGCACGTGAGGTAGTCGCTTCTCAGCACGTCCTCTACGGCCTTTATATCATCTTCATCTATCCACTGGCGGCCATAGCCGATACGCGCCTGGCGTACCGGGCTGCCGCCCTCTATAGCAAGCTTTTCCATTCGCATCACCCCAGCCTCAGTGCTTATCGAGGTCGGTCTTGAGCTTCTCGCGCAATTCCTCGACAGAGAGCCATTCTTTGTTCGTACCAGAGCTGTATTCAAAGCCCGGCTCTACCAGCTTGCCGCCCGGGATGATGTTTTGCTTGTGGAACCAGATATAGTTCGGGTAGACGATATAGTTGTGCTCATACTCATACGTATGTGTCGAATCTTCCTTTGTCACCATCACCTCGTGGAGCTTCTCGCCCTCGCGGATGCCGACCTCTTTTTTCGTGCAGCCCGGCAGCATAGCCTCCGCGAGGTCAGTGATCTTGAACGACGGTATCTTCGAGATGAACGTCTCGCCGCCATGTGACTCCTCGAGCGCCTTGATGACGAGCTCGACGCCTTGCTCCAGGCTGATCCAGAAGCGCGTCATGCGAAAATCTGTTATCGGCAGCTCTGTCTCACCATGATCTATGAGATTTTGGAAGAACGGTATGACCGACCCGCGCGAGCCCGCGACGTTGCCATAGCGCACCACGGCAAATGTCGGCTCCTTGCCGCCAGAGTACGAGTTCGCCGCGCAGAAAAGCTTGTCCGATACGAGCTTCGTACCGCCGTAGAGGTTCACAGGGTTTACGGCTTTATCTGTCGAAAGGGCTACGACCTTTTTCACGTGCTCATCGAGGCAGCTGTTGATGACATTCATTGCGCCGTTGATGTTCGTCTTGATGGCTTCGTTCGGGTTGTACTCACATGCCGGCACCTGCTTGAGCGCGGCCGCGTGGATCACATAGTCGACCCCCTGCATGGCGCGGTGCAGGCGGTATTTGTCGCGCACGTCGCCGATGAAGAACCTCAGCACGTCTGCGTGTTCACGGTACTCATTTGCCATCACGAACTGCTTATATTCATCACGCGAATAAATGATGATCTTCTTTGGCTGGTAGTGTGCCAGCACGTAGTCTACGAAATGATGTCCAAACGAGCCAGTACCGCCCGTCACAAGTATGGTCTTGCCATTCAGCATGAAAAAGCCCTTCCTTATCTATAATCAAAATAGCTCATCGAATCAGCGCCCTATGCGCAGTGCTAACTTACATTTTACAGCCATGTCGTGTACTAGTCAAGGGTAGAGCACGCCAAAGCGCAAGACTTGGCACGCCCACACGGTCTTGTCATCCGCGTCGATATCGCGCCTGCACATCTCCTCGAGGCGCGTTTTTTCCATAAGCCGTGCCTGGAGCCCCTAGGCATGAGTATCGTGTCACCTACAAAGGCATCACGCGATAGCTGCCCCAGGAGGTTTCTTGCATCATGACCTTATCTTCTCTGCGAGCGGCTTTAAAAAGCTCTCCCTTTGCCCATAGGCACCGCCGCCCATTTTTTGCCATGCTACACATACACGGCAGCAGGTTTTTTGTGCTTTTACAGCATACTTTTGTCTATGATGTGCTAATCTCAGAGTGCAAACGACGGCTGTTTCGTGTATAATAAAAGGGGAGGGAAATACATGCACAAGAAGGATATCTGGGAGAAGAAGCTGCTCGACTATACCGACGTCTTTGCCGATATTGGCAACGTGCTGCTATTTGGCGGC
>OMZT01000041.1 GCA_900315615.1 uncultured Veillonellaceae bacterium
ACCGATACGGCTGCCTGCCGGCAATCCGCCGAACTGCTCTACGTCGCTGATCTTCACGGTAGTGAAATCCTGAGCGATATTCAGCTGCTTCCAGATCTTCGGTGCCGTCTGTGGCATGAATGGCTCTATGAGGACACTTATGATACGCAAGCTTTCAGCCAGATTGTAGAGGACATTCGCCAGTTCCTGCTTGCTATCCGGATCCTTTGCAAGCTTCCACGGCGCGGTCTCATCGATATACTTATTCGTCCGACTGATAAAGCCCCATGTACGCTTTATCGCCTTGCTGATCTGGAGTGCCTCCATCTCATCCTTATAGCCAGCCACGGCCTCCTCGGCGTCTCTTATGAGAGATTTGTCGATGTCAGTGCCGCCTTCTGGTGCAACGATAACGCCATCCTGGAATTTGCCGATCATATTCAGCGTACGGTGCAGCAGGTTGCCGAGATCGTTCGCAAGATCAGAATTTATGCGTTGGATAAGCGCATCACGTGAGAAATTACCATCCTGTCCGAGCTCTATCTCGCGAAGCAGGAAATACCTTATCGCATCTGCACCGAATTCATCTATCAAGAGGTTCGGATCTACAACATTGCCCTTGGACTTCGACATCTTGTCGCCATCAACGATGAGCCACCCATGCCCATATACCTCCTTAGGCAAAGGCAGGTCGAGTGCCATCAGTATGCATGGCCATATAATAGTATGGAACCTCACTATCTCCTTGCCAACGAGATGAAGGTCCGCCGGCCAGTACTTGTGGAAGCGTTCCGGGTCATCGAGGAAGCCAATCGGTGTCAGATAATTCGTAAGTGCATCGAACCATACGTATATGACATGCTTTGGATCATCCGGCACAGGAATGCCCCAATCAAAGGATGTACGTGAAATGCACAAATCCTCGAGCCCCTGCTTGATGAAATTGATCATCTCATTACGGCGAGAAACCGGCTTTATGAAATCAGGATGATCCTCTATGTAGCGAAGTATGCGATCCTGATAGTTGGACATCTTGAAGAAATATGCTTCCTCAGACACCTTCTGCACAGGACGATGGCAATCCGGGCAGCAGCCGTTCTCATCGAGCTGGTGCTCCGTCCAGTAGCTCTCACATGGCGTGCAGTACAGTCCCTCGTACTTTCCCTTGTATATATCTCCCTTTGCCTTTATACGGCGATAAACCTCCTGAACGACATGTTGATGACGTTCCTGGGTTGTACGGATGAAATCATCATTCGATATATTAAGTCTCTTCCAAAGGCTCTGAAACGTAGCAACGATCTTATCGACATATTCCTGTGGCGTTACACCATTCTTCTCCGCATTCTGCTGTATCTTCAGGCCGTGTTCGTCACTGCCCGTCAAAAAGAACACATCATATCCTGCAAGGCGCTTAAAACGCGCGATAGAGTCCGCTACAGTCGTACAATATGCATGCCCGATATGAAGCTTCGCACTCGGATAATATATTGGAGTCGTTATATAGAATTTCTTTTTCTTGTTATCCTTCTCTGTTGCCAAAAAAAATTCCCCCTTATCTGCCCTGATGATGAGCTTTCATTCCATTATAAAACAAATCTCCTTATATGCAAAGAGAAAAAAAGCCATTTATTTAGGTAAATTGCACGACTATGCCTAAGGTCATGTACACGTATAGCCGGTACGTCTGCTTTCTTGGCAAGAGCCTTGATTTTTCTCCTGATGATGCACTCACTTAAACTGAACAGCCGAGAGGGGACGGGATTTAACCGATTAATAAAATCCTTTATATGCTTCATAGCCGTGATGGGCATGTTAATAGTACGCGAGGACATGATGGACAAATGTATGATTATGCGATAAAATCAATACAGTGAACGGTTTACACTGAAAGAATCATGCCATCTTAATCCATATAGAAGGAGGGATATCATTGAGGAAAGCATTCATCATGGCGTCAATCCTGCTTTCGATGCTTCAAGCGGGTACGGCCTCAGCCGTAACGGAAAACAGCGTAGCATCCAATGAGCAGCTGACATCTGCAGCATGGACGAATCTTCGGGAAATCGCAAAGCTTCGCCCAATCGTACATGTCGTCCACATTGATACCTCATCGCCCTCTGGGATTCCAAAAGAACATATACTGCGGCTCATCCCATCTGCCAAAAAAGGCGATGTGCGCTTATCACGCCTAGAGAAGGAGCTTCACCTCGTCAGCGACGGTGGACTTCCCGTAACCGCGTTGCTAAAGGAAGCTAGCAGCGGCTGCAGCCTGCTCATCATAGCTGGAGCACCTAGTGAGACGCTCTCCGTAGAAAAGCCTGATGACGGCACCTCAAAGACCTCCGCTGCCTGGCAACGCGGCAACATAACGAACAGAGGTGACTCCTTCGGCATCAACTACAGCACGCTTCCAGGTCAGCCTTACGGCAAGGGACGTGGTTCCATATCATACCGCGGCCTGCTGCCGCGTTTATCAGATACATGGACGCTGCAGTTCAAGGGTTCGAACCTAGACCTTGGCGACATAGACAGCTCCGAAGGACTATTTGATATTACCTCCGATGGCAGGAGCAGCTCCGCATCTATAGGCTATCAGCATAATATGACGTATTCCGAAAGAACGAAGGATATACTCGGCCTCACAATCGGTAAGCATTCCTACAGTGATAATGACACACGCCTTTACGTAGATGGCAACCGCCTGAGGTATGACTTCGACATAACGGATTTCGCGTTGACCTACCACCATACCAATGCATTCGGACCGCACAATTTTTCGATGAACCTGGGCTGGCGCGGCAGTCTGTCTCCGTCCTCTGGGGCAGGTGCTGTAACGCCTGGCAGCGATAAATCATACCATCTGCTACAGGCAAATGCCGCGTACAACTTCAGCAAAAAAGATGGCTGGGAAATGGGATTGAACCTCCATGGCCAATACTCCAGCAATCATCTCGCCGCCTCCGAGCAGCTAGGTGCTGGAAGCGCATATAGCATCCACGCCTTTGGGGATGCTATAATGAGCTCTGATTCTGGGTTCATCGGCAGTTTGAGCATAACGACGCCCGAGTGGCTGCCATGCACCAGGTTCAGGCTTTTCTCTGACTATGCAGACCTGACGAACAACCTGTATGGCGGCAATCTCTTCAGGCATGGCAAGCTGAGTACGACCGGTATAGGCTGGCATTACAGCCGCGATGACAATTTCAGTCTTGATTATTACTATGCGATAAGCGATCCATCCGGTCTCACCGGCACAGAGGAGCCGGAACGACGCAAATGGGCGTTGTCGCTCAGCACGAAATTCTGAGGTAACAAATGATTCTTATACATAATGGACACGCAATCCTCCCCGGCAAGGACGGGCATTTCAATGTAAAAGAGAACGCCGCCCTTCTCATAAAAGATGGGATGATCGATAGCATCATTGACGAGAAAGATGTATCAGAAAAGGATGTCGACCGCGTCTTCGATGCAGGAGGACGGTATATTTCCCCGGGATTCATAAACATCCATATTCATGGTTGCTTCGGCTACGATACCATGGATGGTACGCCTGCCGCAATAGCGGGCATGGCTCGGACGTTGCCAAAGACGGGTGTCACCTCATTCGTTCCCACGACGATGACGTGTCCACTGCCGAAAATACACCGTGCGCTGGCAGCCGTACGAGCCGCAATGGAAGAGTCACCCACCGGTGCGCGCATCATAGGATGCAATATGGAGGGTCCATTCATCAGTCCGGCGCAAAAAGGCTCCCAGGAGGAAAGCGATATACTGCCGCCCGACTTCTCACTCATAGAAGATGACGCTGATATCATACGTTATATAACCATAGCCCCAGAACGACTGAATGGCAGATGGAGCTTCATCGATGAATGCCGCAGGCATGGAATCATCGTATCCATCGGACATACGGCCGCATCATATGATGCGGCTATGGATGCCATCCGGCATGGTGCGAGCCATTTTACGCATATGTTCAATGCCATGACAGGCTTTCATCACAGAAGTCCCGGCACGCTTGGCGCGGCACTCGACAGCGATGTCATATGCGAGCTCATAACGGACAACGTCCACTCTCATCCAGCCGCACAACGCCTCGCATGGAACGCGAAAAAGGGGCATGGCATAGTGCTGGTGACCGACTCTCTGCGCGCCTGCGGTCTAGGCGACGGTGAGTCAGAGCTCGGTGGGCACAAGGTCTTCGTAAAGGGTCCTGTCGCTAGACTATCAGACGGCACCATTGCCGCAAGTGTCGCTCCGATGGATCATGTGCTCCGCTGCTTTGCCGCAAATACGGGCATTGGCATAGCACGCACGACAGAGCTTGTATCGAAAGTACCTGCCAGCGAACTGGGGCTCACGAAGCTCGGCGTCCTTCGCACGGGCACCTTTGCTGATATAACGGTATTCGACAAGGACTTCCATATATATGCGTCATTCGTAGAGGGCAAGTCTCTATATGGGCCATCACCGCAACCGCTGAACCACTGACTTTACAAGACTACGGAGATGACTGAACATGACTACCAGCAAATACCTCAAAGAAACCATACGCTATGTCACGATTATAGCTGGATGTCTCATCTGTGCCATCGGCTTCAATATATTCCTTATACCTGGACACCTTTTGTCGGGCGGCATCAGCGGCATAGCCTTTATCGTCTATTATCTGACAGGCGCACCGCTCGGACTGCAGCTTTTCATATACAACGTCCCTATCCTCATGATTGCATACAAAGTATTCGGTCGTAAGTATGCCATAGACACGGTCATAGGCATGTCGCTCTTCTCTATCGTACTCGATGCAACGAGCTTCATGACAGATATGTCTGTCACCTCTGACACGCTGTTGAATGCGCTCTTCGGCGGCATACTCGCGGGAGCAGGCTTCGGCCTGATATTCAAGTCGGGATGCAACACGGGTGGGTTCGACGTGCTAGGTGCCGTCATAAAGAAATATTTCTCATTTGATATGGGAACGGGAATCTTCATATTCAACGTACTCATCATCGCACTTTCAGCCGCACTTTACAGCATAGAGACCGCTCTGTTCTCATTCATCGGCATATACGCCACTGCAGAGCTGACGAACCGCGTCGCTGCCGGCTTCAACAGGCAGAAATCTATCATCATCGTATCGGATCACAGCCACGAGATCGGCAAGCAGATAATGGAACGCTGTGAGCGCGGCGTCACGTTCTTCACTGGACATGGTGGCTTCACTGAAGAAAGCAAAGACATCCTTTTCATCGTCGCGAACCTCACGCAAATAAGCAAAATAAAGGAGATCGCCGATGAATTCGATCCCGCCGCGTTCATGATCGTGTCCGACACATCAGAAGTCATGGGGCGCGGCTTCACGCTGAGTAAGTTCGGCTATAAAGAAGCACGCCGAAAGCAAGCGCTCTCTGAAGCTGTAGCACCTCCGATTTCAAAGAAATAGCAACACAGCAACGCAAAAGCTCCTTGGCACAAAGGCTGAAACGCCTTACGCCAGGGAGCTTCTCTTATATACCACTCATTCTCATGGTATCACATCATCACTTTATGCTATTTTCGTTCTTGCTCGATGAAGTATTCATATGCATCAACTACGTCTAGGAACGCGCCATCAAAGCCTGAGGCGATGATCTGATCTAGGTATGCATCCGTGCTGCCATAAAGTATCTTGCGCCATTCCGGGTACCAGTAGCGGACCTTCGAGCTGCCCTGCCAGTCCTTGTTCTTGTCTGCTATCCATGACGGCCGATGCCTCTGCCAGCTTTGATCCCAGTATGGCCGGTAGTCCTCCGCTTCTCCCACGCTCATATATGCCAGCACCAGTCTTGAAGCACCACCCTTCTTCTGCTTCAAGCGCTTTACTGCATTAGGTGGCAGCGAAGAGCCATCATAGTACAGGTCGATGATTAATACATCGTAGTCTGTTGAAGCGAGCGCAGAGATATATTCCTCCTGTGTAAGATATTTCTCCGGATTGAGCAGTACCATATAGTTCTTTGCGTCATGCAGGTGATGGCACGCTCTATCATTTTTATGCTCTGGCTCCATCTGCGGTATCTCGGAAAGCCCGCGATCGTATGAGGACCAGCCCGTAAAGCCCTCTGCCGCCGCCGCATCGTAGGCCTTAACAGCTTCGCGCTCATTCTTTACGTAGTCGAGTACGAATACCGCCTTGCCCGCATCCTTGGGTGCTTTAAGCAGCTTCAGGAAGTACGCTCTCTCATCAGCTGGAGTGGCTGCGCCATCCTTCATGTCCCAGCCGTAGTTCACGGATTCAGCCATCACACCATCGACGACATCAAGCATACTTGCCGCAGTCTTTTCTGTATTTCCGTCTACTGCTTTATATATAGAAGCGCCACCATTTGCAAGTATGATGAAGCCCGGATGCTTCAGCCTCGCATAGGAAGCGATATCAGATACCAGGCCCGCCATCTCCGCACGATAGTCCATGGCGTATGCGGCCGCACTTTCAGTAATGAAAAGCAGCGCCATAGCCAACGTTGCTATAAAAATCTTCATCGTGCTGCTCCTATAATGATTTGCTATACATCAGCATGCCGCTCCAGCCGTGCGTGCTGTTGTCGCCATGATCCGATATGGCATATCTCTCTATCCTAAACTCCATAGCGTCTCTAGCGTCCAGCCTCCATTCATATGAAGCCGTGAGTGACCAACGCTTTGGATCCTGCCAATAGTTCCCAGCCGACTGGCTGCCACTATAGGTGTTGAAGAGATAGACGTCGCCATTTGCCTTCTGCCAGCCAAGCATCAGATGGAGTGCCCTCTGCCTGTCTACATGCACGGTGATACCCGTGCCCAGGCCATACCATGTCACGGGATCATTAAAAGTGCTGTCCCAGTCCGGGTTCTGAAAATCGGTCCGGCCGTCTCGTCCATATCCTGTCCATGCCTGCCATGATATTCTCGGTGCCATATCGTGGCTATAGAATCCCTGCAGCTGGAATGAATTGCCGTCATTGTACCAATACCCGTCCTGATATGTACGCTCCGTATGCACGAGCTGCGACCTAAAAAGTGCCTGGCCATGCTTTCCCGCATGCAGCCACTCGATCTCAGGCGTAAGCTGATTGCCCGGCTCCACCCTAGCTCTTCGCTCTTGTCCATCATCGGTAAGCCGATATCTATAACTGCCACGGAAAAGATATCCGAATCTCAAAGTCAGGCTG
>OMZT01000021.1 GCA_900315615.1 uncultured Veillonellaceae bacterium
ATTATAGACGTGAGCAATTCAGGAAATAGAGCACAAGATAAAGCAGATTGATATAGCGATGAGCGTGCTTGACGATATCGACAAGCGCATAGTAAAGGAGTGCTACATAAACCACAGGTACTATTATCAGGCAGGCGAGATTGTCGGCTTAAGCGAGAAGTGGACGGCACAGAGAGCACAGAGAGCTGTGAAAGAAATGTCTTGCGTGCTCTTTGGGCATAAGGCTGTACAATACAGCTTGTTCGTATTTGCTGACTGTGGATAAATCTTGTGGATAATAAAAATGGGCAAATACTTCCGATTTTGTTCCGATTTGAACGGGTAAATACAGGGCTTTTTTAGCCTATGTACGTGATATAATGATAGTGTCAAATGAATAGGACAAAAGAAAACCGCAAGGCAATACGCCAAGCGGTTTTACTAGCATAAGAAAAAAATTCCCTTCAAAACATGAAAAAATGTATTGACAAAACAAGACAGATTTGATATACTTTATCATGAAAGGAGGGATGAGATGTGGTAATTGATAACGATACAACCGAAAAGATAATCGATGTATTAGGAATCATGAGTACATTCGATTGGATGGTCGGTAAAATCAAAAAGCTCTATGAAAAACTTCGTAAGCACGGCAAGCACGAGCGAAAGTAAAACATAGAGCTTAAGGGAGGAAGGGGAGCTAAGCTTCCCTTATCCCTTAATAAATTATACCACATCTCTTGAAATATGAAAATCAATCTTATATTGACGTTGGCGATATCCTATTTCCTTATTGGGCATATCATGGATTCAAATGTAGACTGGATGATATGGCTGAATGGAGCGGCATTCGGCGTGCTCTTGGCATATTGGTCGAATTACTTGAGAAGGAAGTTTGATCATGAGTGAGCATGAAGGATGGGGCGGGGCGCGTAAAGGTGCTGGTCGTCCAAAAGGAATGACAAAACAGGAGGGCACACGAAAGCAACGACAGCTTCGCGCATACGATGATGAATGGGAGATTATCAAGGAGTTCGCACATATATTAAAGTATGACCCAAAACGCGCAAAGCGTATGATGGAGCTTGGATAAAAATCGAATGCGACAGGGCACTTGCAATAGCAGGTGCCTTTTGTATTGCACTTTGGATAAGAGAAATGAAAAGGCGGGAGGGCGATGAACGATGAAAACCTGAAACCACAGAATAAGCGAACAAAGAGCGAACAACGAGAAATCGCTCGAAAAGGTGGCATTGCTTCCGGAAAGTCCCGCAGGCTGAAAAAAGCCATTACGGACGTCGCAAAGATGATTGGAAATCTCCCGCGTCATGGCGGCGATCCGTCGGACCTTTCGAGCCTTGACGATGCGATTGCTGCAAATGCGAACCTCACGGTTGATAGCATGATTCTCTTGAAACTCGCAGAAAAGGCGATGAAGGGTGACGCAAAGGCTATCGAGCTCTATTTCCGTATTCGTAGCGGAGAATTCTCCGGCAAGGATACGGAGCGGGCAGCGAACGTCGCGAAAATCCGTGCGGAGACGAAGGCCATCAAGGAGACGAATCCGAGTGAGGCGCAGACCAGCGTCGTCATCGTGGACAACATCCCAGACGTGACGGAGGGAGGTCAATCATGATTCGTAGAGAACTAGATACCCTCATCGCTCCGTCGTTCTATGGCCTCTATCATGATGTAAAGCGGCACGACCATACGCATTATTGGCTGTCCGGCGGGCGCGGTTCGGCAAAGAGCTCGTTCGTGAGCCTCATCATCCCGCTTGGCATGATGGCACATCACGACCGTAACGCCGTGGTGTTTCGTCGGTACGGTTCCTACTTGCGCGACAGCGTTTTTTCGCAGATTATTTGGGCGCTTGACGTGCTGGGGGTGCTGCACCTTTGGCGCGTCCAGAAAAGCCCGATGCAGATGGTGTTCCGGCGGACCGGGCAGAGGATTCTTTTCCGTGGCATGGATGACCCTATTAAGAGCAAGTCCATCAAGACGGAAAACGGATATTTCGCCTATATCTGGTACGAGGAAACCGCAGAGTTTGAATCGATGGATGCCATCGATACCGTCAACGTCTCGTTGATGCGCGGCGGCGATGAATTCTGGGTGTTCTATTCGTACAACCCACCGAAAAGTAAAAATTCGTGGGTGAACGTCGAATCGGAAATCCCACGCGTGGACAAGCTCGTGCACAAAAGCACGTATCGCACGGTGCCGCCCGAATGGGTTGGCGAGCCGTTCCTCATCGAAGCGGAATATGTGAAAGAGCACAATCCGCAGAAATATGAGTGGATGTATGATGGCAAGGCCATCGGCACGGGCGGCGAAGTGTTCCGCAACGTGAAAGTGCGTGAGATTACGGATGATGAAATCCGGCGCTTCGACGATTTCCGACGCGGCCTTGACTGGGGGTATGGGCATGACCCTTTCACGTACATCGTCGGAAATTACGACAAGCGGCATCGGCGGCTGTATATTTTCTTCGAGCGCTACAGCTTGAACGTCAGCAACCAGCAGGCGGCTGCATGGGTACGCGAAGAAAATGTCCTCAATCAGCTCGTCTACTGCGATAGCGCCGAGCCGAAGTCGATTGCCTACTTGCAGGGCGAGGGGATCAACGCGCTCCCGGCCGACAAATACGCGGGGAGCCGCACGGAGGGATATTCTTTCATGAGCGACGATATCGATGAAATCATCATCGATCCTGTCCGTTGCCCGAATGCCGCCCGCGAATTTGTTGGATACGAGCTCGAAGCCGACCGATACGGGAACTTCAAGAGCAAATACCCCGACGGCAACGACCATACGATTGACGCCGTACATTACGCCTTGAACGACGACATTGCGCACGTCTTCGTGCCGCAAGTTGGGCGGCAGCATGTATTCTGATAGGAGGTGGCAGCATGTCGATTCTGACAAATTCTGTGACGGATAGGGACTACGACCTCCTGTATGACGCCTATACGGGCTCGGGAGGATTTCTCGACGGTTCGTATCTCTTTCGTCACAAGCGCGAGGACGTACGGGATTTCGATATCCGACGAAAGCAGGCATGCTATTCGAACTTCACGCGCGTCATCGTCAACAGCCTTGTGAATCCGATTTTCAAGAAGACGATCGTGCGCGACTACGATGGAAACACGATGCTCGACGCGTTTGTCAATGACGTGGATGGCCTCGGCACGTCGCTCACGTCGTTCATGCACAAGGCAGCGAAATGGGCAAGACTTTACAGCAAAGTGTTCCTTGTAATGGACAACTTCACCGATGAACAGATGGCCGGCAACCGGCAGGACGCTATCGAGCACCGGCAGTTTCCGTATCTGTACATCGTGCGTCCGAACCAAGTGACGGATTTCGTCTGTGACAAGTACGGACGTTTTTCGTCTTTCTCGTATCGCGTGCGCTCGACGATGAGCAAGACCGACCTCCGAGAGGACGCGAAAAGCGACGAATGGACATGGACGGAGGGCGTTTGGCGCGTGAAGCATGACGACCAGACGGTAAGCTCGGGAGAAAACAGTCTGGGTCTTGTTCCTGTCGTGACGCTTTCGGCCATCGACGATGAAGACGACAATCCGTTGCCTGTGCCGGATATGCTTCATATCGCTCGCGAGAATCGAGACCTTTATAATCGCGACAGCGAGAAGCGTGAGATTCTTCGAAACCAGTGCTTTCCGGTGCTTGTCTATCCCATGACGCAGAACGCGGCCTATCAGGCAAAGCAGGCGCAGGAAAACGGCGAGCCCTTCACGCTCGACATCGGCACGAACAACATGCTGAACGTCGACGCGAACGCGAGCCACATGCCGGCGTTCATCGCGCCGCCCATGGAGCCCGTGCAGATGCTCCAGACGGAGATGGAACGTCTCATCGAAGATATGTTCCGTCAGGCGAATCTCACGAGCGTTCTTGCCATCCAGACGAAACAGTCTGGTGTGGCAAAGCAATGGGACTTCGAGGAAACGACGAACACGCTTGCCGACGCAGCGGAAAACTGCGAGAATGCGGAAAAGCGTATTTTCGGCCTTTTCCTTCGATGGACAAACACGGACGTGCGGGATCTCAAAATCAAATATCCGCGCACGTTCAACATCACGGACGTCGAAGATGAGCTCCAAAAGGCGCAGCAGATGAAAGACCTGCTTGTCGGCGGCAATATCGTCCGCAGGGAAATCGACCGCAAAGCCGCACAGGTGTATTTCGCCGACATCGACGATGCGCACTATGATGACGTCATGGATGAAATCGAGCAAGAGCCGGAAGAAACGCAGCGCATCAAAAGCGAGCAAGCGGCAGCGGTGACGAACGAGGAGGCATAACGCATGGCGGGCTTTAGCGAAGAAAACTTTCAAAATGAAGTCCGCGAAATCCTCAAGGACTACTCAAAAGCGTATCAGGATGCCGGCGAAAAGGTGATTGCGTCCGTGCTGGACAAAATCCATAACGGCGAACCTGTCACGAAAGCCGTACATGAAGCACTTTCCGAAACGGGATTCCAGGCAACTTATGACAAAGCCGTTACGGATGTCGTCCTGCTTGCCGCTTGCGCGGGCTATGGTGTACGTCCTGAGATGCTCACGGAAGTCTCGCAGAAAACGCTCACGCGCCACTTGCTCGATGATGCATGGGCGGAGGACAATGTCAAGCTGTCCCGCCGGCTTCATACGCTCGACGTGGAAAAGCGTGTGGCACAAACCATCCAGACGGCGATGCGGAGCGCCAAGACCATCCGCGACACGGCTATGGAGCTCTACGATGGATACAATACGGGCGACGGCGTCATCGACCGTTCGCATCTCACACGCCAGCTCGGCAAGATCGTCAGCCTTGCGCGCACGGCGCTCTCCGGCGATGAAGAAGCGGCAAGGGAAGTGCGAAAAGCCGCCCGCAAGGTCAAGCAGTATGCGTTGAACCTCCAAACGACGAATCTCCGAACGGCATACGCCGAGCTCGCGGACGTTTGCGGGGACGCGCTCACGGAAAAGGCGCTGAACCGCGCCGTGCGTGCGGCCATCGAAGAGCGCACGCGCTACCATGCGGAACGAATCGCGCGAACGGAAGCTGCCCGCGCCTGGTACGATGGTTACATTGCCCGCACGCAGGATGATGACGATGTCTGGGGGTATCGATGGGTGCTTTCCAGCCGTCACGCGCTTGTGCCGTTCGACCAATGCGACGTTTGCGCGAACGCGAATGTCGGCTATGGCAAAGGCGTATATCCGAAGAACCGCGTCCCGAGCATCCCGCGCCATCCTCATTGTATGTGCTCGCTCGTTGATGTCATTGTGGGCGAGACCGAAGGCCAAAGCCGCAAGATGAACGAGGACGGCGCACGGAGCTACATCGACAGCCTTGACGATCACCAGCTCATGCAGCTCTTTGGCGAGGGCGGCAGGGAAGCGTACAAGAACGGCGGCGACTGGCAGAATCTTCTCCGAGGGTGGGATGGATTTGTCGAGCCAGTGAGCCGGTTGAACCCGAAACTTTTCGAGATGGAAGAGTGGATAAATACAGGCGAAAATGGTAAAATTGAAGCAGGAGAATTCCAAACGAAAGCCGACCCGATGAGGGATGTTCTTGGTCCAGCCGAGAAAACGAATCCGAAACAACTTCAGGCCTTCAAAGAAGAACTTCACATCCTTGGCGTTGAATTGCGTCGTCCAGACGAAGAGAAACTAGCGTATGAGCCTAGTACAGAAATGGGAAAACCTGGGATTGTGATTATTTCAAAGGGCGCAAGTTACAGCGCTTGGGTTCATGAAATGACGCACGTCCGAGATGATCATGCGGACGGTTGGTTGGGGCTTTCGGTTTTGATGAACGCAGCTAAAAGTTATGGACTTGAGAAACACGCATACGCGCAAGAAATAAAATTGGCGAAGAAGCTTCCGTTGAAAGAGCGGAAGCGTGTGATTTCTATATTGAAGAAGAATTTGGCAGAAGAGAGGCGACATTATTATGGAGTGGAACGCAATGATCAAAGCGATGAAAAGCGGTGACAAAGAAGCTGTTTCCTATGCTCTTCATAGTAGTGTCGCAATTTATGAAGTGAATGGAATTATCTTCACGGTTCTTCACAAGATGACGGAGTTTGGAAATGAACTTTTGAACTTGTCAAAGAATGATGAGCTCCTTATGGGCTATCGTGTGGGTGACTTTGCTACTGCTGGATTAGATATCCTTGGAATCAAGGAGTATGAAGGCTCTTCCGAGCATGTTAAAAAGCTGATTGCTTCAAAGTTTTCATTTTATGGAGCATAGTGACAATCGAATATCCGAGAGCACTTGCGAATATCGTGAGTGCTTTTTTGATGCAAGAAATCAAGGGAGGTGGCGCGGATGAAGATACTTTCTCGGGCAGATGCCTTGAAGCTGCTGCCGAGTGTTGATGTGCCAGAGGACGTCTGCAAGAAGTTCGCGGACGCGGGCATCATGACGAAGGTCGTCACGACGGATGATGATGGAGAAACGACCGTCACGTATCCATGGCAGATGGAGACGTTTGACGGCGTGCCGGACGAAGTGATCACGACGCTTTACACAGAGCTACGGAACTTCGTCGCGGACTACGCTGAGCGCGTAGCGTACAAAGATCTCGACGAGAGCGAGAAGGAGAAGCTGACAATCGCGGAATACACGGAGCTCTATGAGCGAAAGGGTGAGTGGAAGCCTGAGCGAAAAGACGTCGCTCCTCCGATCGAGCTCACGACAGAAGACGTGCTCGCTATCTTTGCCGCCGCCTTTGCACGACGGTTCATCTACCAATGGCGAAGATACCAGTGAGGAGGGACACACATGAACAGGACAAGAGATTGCCCGCAGGTCGCAGCAATGCGGCCTTTTTTGATGCAGAAAAGACAGGAGGAATCCGCTTTGGATACATTTGATTTTGACCTGTGCCGCTTCGACGACGGCGCAGGCGGTGCGGTTGACGGGGCAACAGATCCCGCGCCAGCCGCGAAGACGGCAGAGGACATCTCCGCCGCCCTTGCCGGCCTCGAGGACGGTGAGGCGCTCACGACCGCGTTCCGTGCCATCACGGATGGCAGCGCGAAGTCGAAAGGCGAGCTCACAAAACTGCGCAGTCAGGTGACGCGCCTGACGAACGCGAACAAGAAGGTCACGCAGGAGCGCGACGCGGCCTCGGGCAACTTCAACAAATTGCTCGATTTCGCCGGCATTCCTGCCGACACGGAAGACCTTGACGCGGCTATCGAGGAACTGCGTGCCCAGCGTGGCAAGAACAAGGACATATGTTTGTTATGCATGTATTGTCATACACTCTCGACTAAAACTTCGACATAAATAAAATTGAAAATATAAGCATAGTGGATAGAAGTCATAGCTTGCAGTGTTAATGAATGAGTTTTGAGAATAGCTGATAAATAGCGTGGGGTATAAATCATAGTCTTGCTATTATTGATTAACTGGGATAAAATCAGACTGAAAGGGGTAATAAAGATACGCTCAATCAGCATTATTAATGAAAGTTTTGGTATGTATTGAGAGTGTTGTTATATAATGGAAATAGAACGACAATTTTTAGTAGATGATATCAAATCGGTGCCTTTAGACATGGCAAGACGAAGATATAGTATATGCCAGGGCTATATCTCATTCAATCCCGAGATGCGTATACGCCAATTAGGAAATGAATATTTTTTTACTTTTAAGTCATCTGGCGGGCTTGTGCGCCGTGAAGAGGAGTTCAAGATATCAGAAAAAGATTTTTTAAATCTGATGCCGCGAATCACTGGTAAAATGCTCAATAAATCCAGGTATGAAGTCATGCTAGACTCCGGACAGATAGTTATTTTTGATGTTTACGAAGATGATTTATCTGGTATGTACATGGCTGAGGTAGAATTTGATGATGTAGATGATGCCAATGCATTCACACCGCCTGAGTGGTTTGGGCGTGAAATCACATATGATACACGATTGACAGCAGCAAATCTCGTGAAGCATGGATTGAAATGGTTTGAAGGCGTATTGTCTGAAACTAGATGATGTTTATTTCATGGGAGATAAAGCTCCCTTTGAATATACGAAGATATATCTATATACAATTCATGGAGGGGATGTATTGTGAATCCTATTTTTACGCGTACTAGTATTCGCAGTTGGTTAACTAAACCGGTGGAGGAGGATAAGATTGAACAGCTGCTTAGGGCAGCTATGCAAGCACCATCGGCAGGGAATCAACAGCCGTGGGAATTTTATGTCGTTACGGATAAGAAAAAGCTTCGGGAGCTTAGTGAAGTAAGCCCATTTGCAGGATGTACAGCAAAGGCACCAGCAGCCATAGTGATTGTTTATCGTAAGAATGGACTTCGCTTCCCAATTATGGCTGACATAGACTGCGCTATTGCAACGGAAAATATATGGCTTGAGATGGAGGAACTCGGACTCGGAGGTGTTATGCTTGGAATTGCACCAGTAGATGATAGGATGAAGAAAACGGCAGATATCCTACAGCTATCGGATGATTATGCGCCATTCACAATCATTCCATTCGGATACCCTGAACAAAGCAAACCTCAGCAGGATCGCTATGATAAGTCACGCATTCACTATATTGGCTGATGACGAATTCGACTGATGTCAGCGATAGAAACATAACTTTAAAATGCTATAAAACCAAAAGCACACCTTTGAGGTGTGCTTTGTTTTACCGCCGTATCTTGTGATAATATTATTCTTGTACAGGAGTGAGTTGCATTTGCCAGTCGACCGTTTGTTCGTCAGATAATGGTAATGAGTATGTTGCACCGTTGATATAACCAAATTTTATGAATATCACATGCGAAGTTTTTGCCATCTTTGAAAGCGCCACTAGAGGGATTTGTATAAAAAATTTGTTGCATGTTTTTAAGGTGTTATTGGAAAATGGTTTTGAAAAATCATATGTAGGCATTGTCTGCTTGACGCTTGCTTCAACAGGGTAATCAATTCCATCTATTATTATGCTCGTTATTGGATTAGGCTTATCTCCGGTGTAACGATACTGGATGAGTGTAAGGTTAGCTCCTTCGATATGTCCGTCTTCCGCATATGCAGTATTGAATGAAGCCTTGCAACATTGCGCGAGGTTATCGTAACTGCGATGATCTATAATATATGTATATGTGCATCCGACAATGCCAATAAATATCATCAATATTCCTAATAGGATTCCCATATAATTGAAAGGCTTCATACATATACACCACCCCCGCGCCTTGTATGTCCAGTATACAAGAATTCAAGTATTACTGTCAAACCTACATATGCTATCGAAAGTTAATTAATGAATGGTGCTTTGATGATAAAAAGAGAGTTGATTATTTGTTTATATGCCACTGTTATAAAAAATTCTAAGAATTGATTACATGTTGTAAAAAGCATATATATATGTTCATTTTGTGAATAAATACAAAATATAATACCAAAATGATTTTACAGAATAGTGGACAAGGGGGAATTTTAAAGGTATACTATGACTATTAAGAAAATAACAATTTGATAAAGCTTTAGATATTTAGTAACTTTTGGAGCTTTTATGGTATGTTTTATGTAAATTACTTATTTATAATGCCCAATGGATGTATCGATGGGGGATATATATGAGAGAACGAAATTTTAGGAAGTTGCCTTCTAAAAAAGTTATAGCTGTGGGAATTGTATGCATGCTTGCTTTGGGTGTGGCTTTATATTTTTATTTAGGTCATGGTTCAAACAACAAAAAAAAGAAATCTAAGGGCGTTCCAGCTGTACGTGTACATACAGTTGTGCGTGGAGATATGATGCGCACAATTGATTTATCGGGACAAACAGTGGCAGATGCTGTCATAGAGCTTTCGCCGAAGTACTCTGGCAGAATCATTAAGATTAATGCGAAACTGGGAAGCCGCGTCCATAAGGGAGATGCTCTGCTTGTGCAGGATGCACGTGATGTTGAGCTTTCTATTCTGGAGGGTGAGGCTGCAACAGGTGCGGCAAATGCTGATGCGACAATTGCAGATGCAGAATTCAATGCAAATTACTACAAGGCAAAAAATACATACGAAATAGAGCTTGCCAAATATTATCGCAATGTACATCTATTTGAAATTGGAGCCATCTCACAAGACCGCTTGAATGAAGTGAAAGAAGAGATGATGGCAAGCAAGGCAGTTTATGAAGCTCTAGATAATCAGCGTGGCAATGGTATACCGGCAAGCGTTGAGGCGAAACGCTTCACCGCGGAGAAGAATGCGCGTGCAACGGATGAACTGCGCCAACACATGCACGATATGGTGCTTTATGCGCCAAGGGATGGTGTCATAGGCTATCGGAATGCAGAAGTAGGAGAACTTGTATCTGAGGGGACTAAGGTCTTTACACTTGTTGATACGTCACATACATATGTGGATGTCAATATTTCGGAAAGCGACGCGGCGGTCTTAACTGAGGGAATGGGGCTGACCGTTCTCATAGATGCGATGGGAAAAGAGTATGATGGTGAAATCGTATATGTGAGCCCGACAATGACGGAAGATACAAAAACATATGTTGCACGCATAGCATTAGATGATGTAGATGGAAAGATAAAGGATGGGTTGTTTGCGCACAGCAAAGTAGAGATGCTTCAACGCGAAGATACCATATATGTACCTAAAGAGGCAATCATTACAAAAAATGGTGAAACATCTGTATTTGTTATCGATGAAGATGGCAAAGTTACACAGCGAGATGTCCGAATCGGTCTGATAAACGATACAGAAGAGGAGGTCATTGACGGACTTGATGAGGGCGATGTAGTTGTCCTCAACAACCAGGATAGGCTGCGTGATGGTATGAAAGTTAAGATTCTGGAGGAGTCAGAATGAACCTCACAAGATTTTCTATCGAACGGCCTATTGGAATATCGATGATCGTTGGCTTGTTTGTGGTAATGGGCATGTATAGTTTCTATCGTATTGGTATGGAATTGCTGCCTGATGTCAATACTCCATATGTGAATGTAACGGTCAAATACGATGGTGCCAGTGCGGACTCCGTTGAACAAGAAGTCACAAAACCAATAGAAAATGCGCTTTCTGGAGTGTCTGGCGTCGATACGATGAATTCGGAGTCAAGCTATGGCCGTTCTCGTGTTAACCTGAAGCTGAAGTTCGGTACAAATGGCGATGATGCCGCAATTGATGCTACGAAAAAGGTTGAAGCTATAAAGAACCGCCTGCCCGATGAGGCTGATGCACCGGTTGTAATAAAACGTGACATGGATGCAGAGCCTGTGATTGAGCTCGCAATAACATCTGGTGACTCACTATCCACGATGTACTCACGTGCAGATAATGAGTTTGTCAATATAGTGCAGCAGGCAGAAGGAGTCTCTGAAGTCGAACTTCGTGGCGGACGTGATAAAGAAGTAGCCATTGAAGTTGATAAGGGAAAGATGGCTGCATATAAGCTTACACTTTCTAATGTCACGTCTGCGATAAAGAATGAGAACCAGCTGATATCATCTGGATCTGTATATACTGATTCATCAAAATCTGATGTGCGTATAATTGCACAATATCGAGATATTAGTGATATTGAGAAGATAACAGTTTCTAATGCTGATGGTGAACGCATACCAATCACAGCTTTTGCTACGATACGTAACCAGGACGCGAGAATCGTGCGTTATGGACGTGTCGATGGTGAAGATGGCATTATTATGCAGGTCTACAAGAATAGCGATGCAAACATCGTTAAGACTGCAGACCAGATCATGGAAAAGATAAAAAAGCTTGAAAAGCAGAATCCGGGGTATAAATTTACTGTTGTAAGTAATGATGCAGACTACATACGTACATCGCTCCATAACACGCTTGGAACGTTGATAGAAGGTCTTATCACAACAGGACTTGTACTTTTCTTATTCCTGCGGGGCTGGCGTTCAACTCTTGCAGTTATGATCGCAATACCTACATCACTGATATCTACTTTTTTTGTGATGTATTTTGCAGGATTCACATTCAACATGATGTCTCTTATGGGGATGACGTTGTGTATTGGTATACTTGTCGATGATTCTATCGTCGTATTGGA
Source organism: uncultured Veillonellaceae bacterium (assembly GCA_900315615.1). Lineage (GTDB taxonomy): Bacteria > Bacillota > Negativicutes > Selenomonadales > Selenomonadaceae > RUG114. The sequence continues at coordinate 12,052 of OMZT01000021.1, forward strand.
AAATATAACACGGCATCTCAGGCTGGGGGAATCACCTAAAGAAGCGGCAGAGAATGGACGTATGGAAATAGGAATGGCAGCAATAGCTATTACGCTTTGCGATATGGCCGTTTTCTTGCCAATTGCATTTATGGAGGGGATGACAGGGCAATTCTTCAGACAGTTTGGCCTCACAATCGTATTTGCAGGGGCATTTTCACTGTTCGTCTCTTTCACGTTAACCCCTATGCTCGCATCGAGATTTTTCAAGGGTGGATATGAGCCTGCAGATAAGCCATTGTGGAGATTCATGGATCGCCTTGAAGGGGCAGCTGTATCATTTTACAAGAAATGTCTTGCATGGACATTCAAAAATCAGAAGAAGATGCTGCTGATTGGCTTGGCTGCTTTTGTCGGTGCCATCGCCATGATTCCTTTGGGAGTGGTCGGCAGTGAATATATGCCACAATCAGACGAGGGTAGTTTTCAGGTTAATGTTGAACTTCCAGTTGAAAGTACAGTAGAAGAAACTGATGCTGTCATGCGAAAGCTGGAAAAGAAGTTGGATGATATACCTGAAATAAAGCATTATATGACAAACGCGGGTAAAGGTTCTGAGGCCAATTCAGGACGTATTAAGGTAAAGCTTTATCCACGTACGGAGCGAAAAAGAGATATATGGACAATCTCAAAAGAAGTTCGAAGGTATGCGGAAAAACACGTTCCTGAAGCAACAGTTCGTGTGAATGTAGCACAAGCTTCTGTGGCTGGTGTTGCTGGCGGAGGCGGTAATAAAAAGGGCAGCGGTGCATTACGCGTCGAATTGCGTGGAAGCGATAATAAAAAGCTCCTTGAGGCATCTAGAAAAGTTGAGAAGATATTGAAAGAAGATGTCAAGGGCATGACGGATGTTTCCAGCTCTTATACAGAGGGTATGCCCGAAATGCAGCTTCGTATTAATCGCGACAGATTGAAAGCATACGATACTTCACTGTATGATGTGGAAAAAGCATTTTCATCAGCAATTTCCGGTGCCAGTGCAGGGTCATTGGCTAACGACCCATTAAATAATGGGCAGGATACTGACATAAAGGTACGCTTCAAAGGAGCTGATGGATTCACTCTTTCAGATATAAAGAGTGTTCCTGTCCAATCTGGGAAAAAACTCATGTTCCTTGGTGATGTCGCTGATATTTCCTATGGCTCAGGACCAGTGACGATAAGACGAGTCGACAAGCAGCGTTCAATCCAGATCGGTGGTAATATTGGCGGACGCCCCTTGAATGATGTCATGAAAGATACGCGCAAGATACTCGACAATACCGACCTAGGTGAAGGCGTAACTTATAAATTTAAGGGACAGGCAAATAATATGAATGATGCTTTCAGTGAATTGTTGTCTGCTCTCTTCCTGGCACTTGTCTTGATCTATATGATACTTGCTGTATTGTATGAGTCTGTAAAGACACCATTTATACGAATGTTTTCATTGCCATTGGGTATCATAGGTGCCATACTCATGCTTTTCATTACGGGTAATACATTGAACCTGTATTCATTGATTGGAATACTTGTTATGGATGGTATAGTTGCAAAGAACGGTACGCTCCTTCTTGATTATACGCTGACATTGATGAGCAGAGGCATGACGGCAAGAGAAGCTATTGTTGAAGCAGGATGCGTACGACTCAAGCCTATATTCATGACTACGATAACTATGATTGTCGGTATGCTTCCTACAGCACTAGCTTTGGCGGAAGGCGCGGAGACGCGTTCTAGTATGGCATGGGTCATTATCGGTGGACTTATCACATCGACAATATTCACTTTGCTTATCATACCGATACTATTCCTTTTCTTTGAAGAACATAATGTAGGAGCTGCACTCATGAGGCGCATCAGAAAAATATCTCACCTGTCAGAAGCCTGATATGCTTTGATGATACTGCTGTCTGTGTTATAATGTATGTAGAAAAGGCCACAGTGTCTTTCAGAAGGAGTGTTTATATGAAAGTAGGGGACATAGTCCACGGATTTAAGGTATTGAGCAGAGAAACTGTTGATGAAGTTTCTTCCGTAGCATATGAAATGGAACATATCAAAAGTGGTGCCAGGCTCTTTTACCTTTCAAATGATGATGATAATAAAGTTTTCTCGATTTCTTTCCGTACACCGCCGGAGGATGATACGGGGGTAGCACATATAGTTGAGCATTCCACTCTTTGTGGATCGCGTAAGTATCCCTTGAAAGAGCCATTCGTTGAGCTCGTTAAGGGATCGCTGAATACATTCCTGAATGCAATGACATTCCCAGATAAAACGATGTACCCATTAGCGAGTAGGAATGATAAGGATTTCCAAAATCTAATGGATGTGTATCTGGACGCGGTGTTTCATCCTGCAATGCTTCATACACCAGAGGTTTTTATGCAGGAGGGCTGGCACTATGAGATGGATGGGATGGATAAGCCGCTCAGACTCAGTGGAGTCGTATACAATGAGATGAAGGGAGCACTCTCATCACCGGATGATCTGTTATCAAGGAAGATGATGTCTGCTCTTTATCCTGATACGGCATATTCATATGAATCTGGTGGGGATCCGGAATCTATACCGAATCTGACACAGGAAGGGTTCGTTGGATTCCACAAGAAATTCTATCATCCCGCTAACAGTTACATTTACTTATATGGCAAGATGGATATAGATGAAAAGTTGTCTTACCTGGATAGCGAATATCTGTCACAATATGACCGTATAGATCCGCATTCTGAATTGGATTATCAGAAGCCATTTGATAAGATGCAAGAGGTGATAGAGTACTATCCTGTAGGCTCGGATGAGGATACGAAGGGGCGTACCTATATTGCACTTTCATTGAGCGTATCCAGATATGATGATGCTGAGACATTGCTTGCTTTGGAGATTTTAGAGTCGGCGCTGTTCAGATCAGAAGCTGCCCCGGTCAGAAAAGCCATATTAGAGGCAGGCATTGGAAAAGATATTGGCACGAATTTCAGTGATGAACTGCTACAGCCTATGTTCTCTGTCATATTGGAAGGCTCAGATTCTGAAAAAAAGGGTCGTTTTCTTTCAATTGTCAAGGATACGATATCAGAACTCGTTCGTAATGGCATAGATAAGACACTACTTGAAGCGGCAATCAACCCATTAGAATTTAAGCTGCGTGAAGCAGACTTCGGAGCGTTCCCGAAAGGGCTCATATACGGTATACGTATAATGAACAGCTGGTTATATGGCGGCAGCCCGTCAATCTACCTGCATTATGAAGATTTACTGCGCAAGATGCGTGATGGCCTGAATACAAGATATTTTGAAGATATCGCAGATAAGATACTGCTTAAGAATCCGCATCAGGTTCTTGTCATCATGGAGCCAGATAAAGAGCTTGCGGAAAAACGTGAAAAGAGATTGGCGGAAAGTCTCGCAGCCAAGAAAGCGTCTATGAGTCAGGAAGAACTACAAGCACTGATGGATAATGCACATCATCTAAAGGAACGTCAGCAATCTCCAGAAACGCCGGAAGCATTGGCAACGATTCCACTATTGAAACGTGATGATATCAAAAAGGAAAGCGACGATCTTCCGCTCGAAGTTATCGATGTGGATCAGGTTAAGCTCCTATATTCGGACATCGAGACAAATGGTATAGCATATATATCTTTCTACTTTGATATGCGTACGCTTCCGCAAGAGTTGATACCGTATGCATTCATGCTCGGAGCTTTATTGGGAGCCGTAGATACTAAATCACGGAGTTACACAGAACTTGTGAATGAAATAAATCTTCATACGGGCGGATTTACATTCGAGTCGACGTCCATTCGTAAGAAAGACGATCCTGATGTGTGGAGACCGGTATTCAAGATTAAATCAAAGGTTCTGCTGCCTAAGACTCACGAGGCTTTCAGGATAATGCGCGAGCTCATGCAGAGCAGATTCAGCGATAAGAAGCGTATATATGATCTCTTGAAGGTGGCACGCGCCGGCTTCGAGTCAGACGTGCTTGCAGCGCCACAAACGTTGATGGCGATTCGCCTGGGTTCTTACTTATCAGAGGCTGGCGCCTTTGCAGAAAATGGTGGACTGAGCGCATATCCATTCCTGTGCAATATAATCGATGATTTCGATAGAAAATATGAAGAAACCGCTTCTAAGCTTGTAAAGACCTTGGAACTGATTGCCAGTAAGAATGGATTGATTGTTGGACTGACCGCACCACGTGAGTCGCTCAAGCCTTTCTTGGACGAACTGAAAGCCTTTTTGGATGATCTTCCAGAGCATACAGAGGCACCTGCATGGCATTTCAATATCACGAATGCGAATGAAGGCATATATGCGGCAAGTGCCGTTCAGTATGTTGGCAAGGCAGGCAACTTCCTACGTCATGGTTTTAAATATACCGGAGCAATGCGCGTACTTGAAACTATGCTTAGGTATGGATATTTTTGGACGAAAATACGCGTTCAGGGGGGAGCTTATGGTGCTTCTACACGCATAACGCGCTCTGGATTGATGATGTTCTCATCCTACAGGGATCCAAACCTGAGAGAAACGTTGGATGTCTTTGACCATACGGCAGAAGCCGTTGCTGCGTATAATGCTTCGCCACGCGAGCTTGATAAGCTTGTCATTGGTACTATTAGCGGCCTTGATACACCTCTAACACCTAAAATGAAGGGTAATTTGGCAGCAAATTGCTGGCTGGAGGGCATCACGAAAGAGGATCGTCAAAGAACCCGCGATGAGGTGCTTGGTGTAACATTAGATGATTTGCATTCGCTTGCACCAGTAATAGATTCAGTGATGAAGGACAATGTATTCTGTGTATTCGGCGGAGATGCTAAGATTAGAGCGGATAAAGATATTTTTGGCAGCCTTGTGCCGGCCATGAAATAAGGAAGCACGGGAAATCTGCTTCTGTATGCCGTAAAATGCGTATATTGAGAGGGGAATTTCTTATGAGTAACGAGATATTCAAAGGCGCTGGCGTAGCTATTGTTACACCATTTACTGAGGATGGTGTAAACTTTGATGAACTGGGTCGTATCATTGAGGATCAGATTACTGGTGGCACCGACTCTATCGTAATAACAGGCACCAGTGGAGAATCAGCTACGATGTCTGATGAGGAGCATAGAGCAGCAATCAAATACGCTGTAGACAAAGTCGCTGGGCGTATACCCGTCATTGCGGGTACTGGCTCCAACGAGACAGCATATGCGGTCGAGCTTTCAAAATATGCAGAAAGCGTTGGGGCAGATGCATTGCTCGTCGTTACGCCGTATTACAATAAGGCTACACAGAAGGGACTTATAAAGCATTTCACAACGATTGCGGATAGTGTTAACGTGCCGATTGTGCTTTATAATGTTCCATCAAGGACAGGAGTCAATATAACAGTATCTACATTTAAGGAGCTTTCCCAGCATCCTAATATCAAGGCTGTAAAGGCAGCTTCGGGCAACATGTCGCAGATCATGCGCGTGCGTGCAGCATGCGGCGATGACCTCGATATATATTCGGGTAATGATGATCAGATTGTCCCAATCCTTTCACTCGGTGGTAAAGGCGTTATTTCTGTCCTTTCCAATATCGCGCCTAAGGAAACGCATGATATGTGTCAGCTTTACTTCGACGGTAGGGTCGAGGAATCCATGAAAATGCAGCTCGATTATGCAGACCTCATCGATGCGTTGTTCATTGAAGTAAATCCTATACCTGTTAAGACTGCAATGAGGCTTATGGGATACAACGCAGGCCCTCTTAGAATGCCACTTTGTGACATGGAGTCAGAGCATATAGAGGTATTGAAGATTGCGATGCGCCGTCATGGTCTGATTAAATAATATCTCAGGATAAGTATTTGACAGCAGCTGTAACCAGCTGCTGTTTTTATTGCAGGTGATATAGTGTATCGTAGTGATACTTTTTGGTGAAGCAAATCAAAAGTGTTTTTCGTTCCGTTTTATGATATAATGGTCATTACTGTGTTTATCAGGTGAAGAGGGGGCGACGTGATGATTGTTATAGATAGGGCTATACTTCATATATTGGATTTGAATGCTGGCAGTACTGTTTTATCTGATGCGGAGCTTACATTGTCTGAGGGTGTCAGACAATACCTTGTAAAGCATATAGAGCGTTCACTTACGAGCCAGGACGCCCGGGCTGGGAAATTTTATGATGACAGCCAGTTCAAGGCTTCTATGGATGATTATCTTGCTGAAAAAATTGACTTCATCACATTTACGAGTAATCAGGCAAAGGTTCTTGAGCAAACGCTGCTTCAAGCGGATGAAATGAAGCCTATCGATCTCATTATATGTGATATACATGTCGATGATGTACGTAAGATAATTATATTGAAATCCTTGAACCATCAGGGATTCATGCATCAGATAGTAAAGAATGATGATGGTTTCGCTAATGAGATAGTGGATGAGTATGCCATCCTTCCAGGCATGACCCAGCATATAGATGAATTCGCGGTTATTGATCCAGCGGATGATAGTATATCCGTACGTACAAAACGATATACAATAAATGGAAACAGTATATATGCACTCACAGAGGCGCTTCTTGAGTGCAGTCAGGCACCATCACCAAAGGAGACACTAAAGAAAGTCAATAAAGTAGTGCAAGACGTAGCAAAGGCTTATGGACAGGATGGCATAGAGGCAGCAGCCGCGATGAAGTCATCCATAGTAGCAGATCTCAGTGAATCTGATGAGGTTGACCCAATAGAGATAGGTAGCAAGGTGTTCACCAATACATCAATGCGTGAGGATTATGAAGCTCAGATGAAGGAATCGGGCTTTACAGAGCCTGTGCACGTGAATCAAGAACGCACGGTGAAGCGCCTTGTCAGTCATAAATTAAAGACGGATACGGGAATTGAGCTTTCCATACCGGTGGATTATTTCGATAACACCGATTATGTGGAATTCAATCATGATCCTGATGGATCGTATTCTATTACGCTAAAGCACATTCAGGATATACAAAATCGAAATTAATCTATATGCTCATACGAGGGGGAATTGAATTTGGCATTTTCTGAGAAGCTTATGGCACTTAGTGCTCAAGTGATGGATGAGGAATCTGCTGCATTTAAACGCGTTGATAGTATTGCCGAGAAAAATACGCTCAAGGTGCTTGATGCTATGAGAGATGTGAGGCTTGCGGCATCACATTTTACGATATCGAATGGATATGCATATGATGATATAGGGCGCTCTAAGCTGGATGAGCTGTATGCTAGGACATTCGGTGCTGAGCGTGCGTTAGTGCGCACTCAATTCGTATCTGGTACGCACGCATTGGCTACAGTCCTGCTTGGAATACTCCGTCCCGGAGACAAGCTCGTATCGATTGCGGGTGCGCCGTATGATACTATGCAAACGGTCATCGGATACGAATCAGAAAGCCATGGGTCATTGAAAGAGTTCGGTGTAAAGTATGATGAATTACCAATAAAGGACGGAAAGGTAGATATAGAAGGTATCCAGGACAAGGTTTCTAAAGATACTACTATGGTATTGATCCAGCGATCACGTGGGTACAGTATGCGCAATACACTGACTATCAATGACATAAAGCGGATTACAGATAGGGTACATAACATTAATCCGAATTGCATATGCTTTGTGGATAATTGTTATGGGGAATTTACAGATATAATCGAGCCAGTTCAGGCCGGAGCCGATATCATGGCCGGTTCGCTTATAAAGAATCCAGGTGGTGGAATTGCCCCAACAGGAGGATATATCACTGGCCGTAACGATTTAGTAGAATTGACATCTTACAGATTGACTGCACCGGGAATGGGCGATGAGCTGGGTGCATCACTTGCTTCTAACAGGCTGTTGTTTGAAGGCTTTTTCCTCGCCCCTCACGTGACGGCGCAGGCTGTGAAGGGAGCTATCTTTGCAGCCGGGTTATTTAAAAGGCTGGGGTATAAGACTTTGCCGCCGGCAGATGAGCCACGTAATGATATCATTCAGGCGATTGAGCTTGGAAGCCCCGAAAAATTGAGAGCATTTTGCCGTGGCGTCCAAAAATATTCTCCAGTTGACTCATATGCTGCCCCGGAGCCATGGGACATGCCGGGATATGAAGATCAGATTATCATGGCTGCAGGTACATTCGTGCAAGGATCCTCTATAGAATTTAGTGCCGATGGTCCAATGCGTGAGCCTTATAATGTATATCTACAGGGCGGATTGACGTTTGAACATGCTCGCATTGGTATATTGGGTGCAGCGCAGGAGATAGAGGATTTGGAGAAATAAGGTCATATAGTGAGATTTTTTGAAAAAAATTGCCTATCATGATATAATGAAGCCTGAAGTAATTTTGTGATGAAAATGGAGGTAGTTCTCTTGAATAAGCAGAAGCCAATCTACTGCATAGGACATCGGAATCCGGATACTGACTCTATCTGTTCGGCTATCGGATATGCACATCTGAAACAGGCACTTGGTGAAGATGTGGTTCCAGCCAGGGCTGGCAAGATTAATAATGAAACGAAATATGCTCTGGATTATTTCCATGTAGAGCAGCCAATGCTGTTGGTAGATCTTTATCCACGTGTGCAGGATATCACGCAGGATTGCCGCATTGTAGTAAGGCAGCATGATACGCTTCGGCACTTGGGAGAAGTCATGCGTCAAAATGATCTAAAGTCCGTTCCTGTTACTGACAGCAAGGGAAAACTCGTTGGGATGGTCACGGTCAGCGACCTTGCGAATAGGTACTTCCAGGAGCTTAGCATGCAGAACCTGGCTGATTCGCGTGTAAGGTTCCGCGATATCATCAGCGCATTGGATGCGGAGACAGTGGTGAACGGTGATGAAGGCGCATTCATACGTGGCAATGTTCGTATTGCTGCTGGAAGCCTGAAGACGATAAAGAGCGTTATCGGCAAAGATGACATAGTACTTATCGGCGATCGTCACGATGAAACGCTTATCGATTGCCTTAATCAGGACATCGCTTGCCTGATCGTAACAGGTAATGGCAGAGTCGCTTCTGATGTTGTTGAGCTGGCAGAAGAGAGACATATGTTTATTCTCTCTACTCCATATGATACTTATACTGCTGCTCGTTTGATCAACCAGTGTGTTCCTGTACGTCGTATCATGCGCGAAAATCTTGTCTGCTTTAAGCCGACAGATCTCTTGAGTGATATTAAAGGCACGATGGATTCAACGAACTATCGCAACTATCCTGTTGTAGAGAATGATCGTATCGTCGGACTCGTAAGCCGTGATAAAATGATGGTGCCTGAGCGTGTGCGCGTAATCCTTGTAGACCATAATGAGCGTACACAGGCAGTAGAGGGCATAGAAGAGGCACGAATCGTAGAGATCATCGATCATCATCGCCTTGGCGGCATACAGACTGGTGAGCCGATCTTCACACGTCAGGAGCCGGTTGGATGCACGGCGACGATTGTTGCAAACATGCATTGGCACAGGGATGTAGACCTACCTGCATCTATCGCGGGACTTCTGCTTTCTGCTATCATTTCTGATACGGTTCTTTTCAAATCTCCAACGTGCACGGATTATGATAGAGAGACGGCGAAGAAGCTCGCAGATATTGCTGGCGTCGATCTTCAGAGTTATGGCCTTGAGATGCTGAAGGCAGGCTCGGGCGTAGGTGACATGTCCCCAGCTGAGATTGTGAAGAACGATATGAAGGAATTCGTTATAGGCGATTACCATGTAATCATTAGCCAGATATCTGTGATGGATACCAAGGAAGTCATGGATATGGAAGATGATATCATAAAGAGCATGAATCACGTATGTGATAGTGAAGGCTATGATCTCAGCCTTATCATGGTTACTAATATACTCGAAGAAGCTACTACACTTCTTTTCGCCGGTTCACCACGTACGCTCATTGGTGAGGCATTCCATAAGGATGCCAGCGGTACACATATATACTTGCCTGGTGTCATGAGCCGCAAAAAGCAGATTGTACCGCCTTTGACGGAAGCTGTGAAATTGATAAAGAAGTAATTACATATGACTTTGACAGGCTGCTGCCGGAATGCTGGCGGCAGCCTTTTGAAGTACAGGACTCATATTGGCAGGAGTGTTCCATTTGGATATTTTCAGTAATTTAAACCCCGAGCAGCGTAAGGCTGTGGAGCATATGGACGGTCCACTCCTTATTATGGCGGGAGCTGGATCAGGTAAAACGCGCGTGCTTACGTGCCGCATCGCCAACTTGCTGGCACATGGCGTACCTCCATATCAGATTCTTGCTATTACCTTTACGAATAAGGCGGCTCAGGAGATGAAGGATAGAGCTGCAAGATTGATTGGTGATGATGCGCGTGAGGTATGGCTTAGCACATTCCATTCTTTTTGTGCAAGAATGCTTAGAAGAGATATAGAAGCTACGGGTATATACAAGAAGAACTTTGTCATATACGATACTTCAGATCAAAAGACACTAATTAAAGAATGCCTCAAAGAGCTTAATCTCGATGAGAAGCAATTCCAGCCATCTGCTATATTGAATGTGATTTCAAATGCTAAAAATGATCTTATGGGTCCCAGGACATTTGCAAAAAATGCGACTGATACTTTTTTTGAGAAGAAGACGGCAGAGATTTACAAGTTGTATCAAAAAAAGCTTCAGGACAACAATGCCATGGATTTTGATGACCTTCTTATGATTGCAGTAATGCTTTTGGAAGATAATGAAGAAATCCGTGAGAAATATCAGCGCAGATTCCATTATATACTCGTTGATGAATATCAGGATACGAATGGAGCGCAGTATCAGCTGACAAAGATACTCTCTGGTGGATATCGCAATCTTTGTGTTGTCGGCGATGCAGATCAGTCTATATACGGCTGGAGAGGTGCAGATATACATAATATCCTCGATTTCAAAAAAGATTATCCAGATGCTACCATAATAAAGCTTGAACAAAATTATCGGTCTACTAAGAGCATACTGGAAGCGGCGAATGCGGTCATAAAGAATAATCCTGATCATCTCCCTAAGAGGCTTTGGACAGAAAAAGCATCAGGAGATAAGCTTACATCATATTGCGCATCTAATGAGCATGATGAAGCGAGGTTTATAGCACGTACGATAAAATCTCAGCTGGAAGTTGATGGCGTACCATATGGAGATACGGCTGTGCTTTATCGCACTAATGCTCAGTCGCGCGTGCTTGAGGAAGGCATGATGGAGGCTGGGATACCTTATAAGATGGTCGGGGGACTCAAATTCTATGACAGGAAAGAAATCAAGGATATAATTGCATATTTACGTGTGATTTTCAATCCAGTTGATAGTATCAGCCTTATGCGTATCATCAATACTCCGAAGAGAGGACTTGGAAATACGACGTTGACGCGCTTGACGGAGTTTGCTGGATCGCAGGGATTAAGCGTGTTCGATGTCATTTCAAGCCCGGCTCTCGATGATGTGCCAGGCCTGACGAAACGAGCATCGAATACATTGGCCAAATTCGCTGAGTTCATATTAACCAGCCTTACAACTCAGGGCAATATGGATTTACCTGATTTTATATCGGATGTCTTAGATAAATCGGGATATATAGATGAGCTTGATAAAAGCGATAAAATCGAGGATAAGACACGAAAAGAGAACCTAGAGGAGTTCGTAGGAGTAGCAAAAGAATTTATCCGGACAACGGATGAGACTCCTGACCTAGAAAACTTCTTGAATCATATTTCGCTCATATCCGATATAGATAATACAACACTGGACGAAGACAGCGTAACGTTGATGACACTCCACTATGCTAAGGGATTGGAGTTTCCAGTGGTGTTCATGGCAGGCATGGAGGAAGGCGTCTTCCCACATTCACGTACATTGATGGAGCCTGCAGAACTGGCTGAAGAACGCAGGGCTTGCTATGTGGGCATTACGCGTGCACAGAAAAAGTTATATCTTACATATGCGCGTCAAAGGATGTTGTACGGACATACGAATATGAATCCGCCATCACGTTTCTTGAATGAGATTCCAGATGCGTACATAGAACGTATAGATGGCAGTGGAATAGCGGGATTCGGAGATGTTTATGGTGGCTCTAGAAGCTATGGGGATGGCCGATTCGGGAGCTCCGGTGTGCGTCCTGGCATGACAAACTATGGTCATCAGTTCACACCATCTGAAAAGCAAATGGGAAATGGGATACATTTTTCTGGTAAGCCACAGTCAGCTTTCGAGGCAATGCAGGCAATACAGCATAAAAATATACGGACTGCGACGGCTCCGATACGTCCAAATTCAGATGTGCAATGGCATGCTGGTGATAAGGCCAATCATAGCAAATGGGGCGTAGGTACGGTTGTCTCTGTCACCGGCAGTGGTGCAGATGCGATGATCACGATTGCATTTCCTGGCGTTGGGATAAAAAACTTACAGCAGAAATATGCCCCGATAGAGAAAGCGTGATAGCATGGCGGATGATGAAAAAGATATCAAAGCAATAAAAAGAGAACTTGCATCTTTAAGGAAAACGATAAGATATCATAATAAGAAGTACTATGATGATGACAATCCTGAGATAACCGACTATGAATATGATCAGCTTATGCTGAGGCTCAAGGAAATCGAAAGGACATATCCAGAGCTTATAACGAAAAATTCTCCTACACAAATGGTCGGTGGAACGGCAAAGCGTGAAGCTGGTGTACTCATTCGACATGATGTACCAATGCTTTCGCTTTCGGATCTGTTTTCACGCTCGGAAATAGACGCTTTCGTAAATGATATGAGAAGTCAGTTCGATAACCCCGAATTTGTGGTTGAAGAAAAGATAGACGGCCTGTCAATGGCGCTAAGATATGAGAATGGAAAACTTGTAAGAGCAATAACGCGAGGTGACGGAATCAACATGGGTGAGGATGTCACTGAAAATGCGCGCGTAATACGCGATGTCGTCCCTACGCTCAAGGATCCAATGGAATATTTTGAGATACGCGGAGAGGTATATATGACAAAGGAGGCATTCCAGAAGGTTAATAACCGTCAGGAACTGCTAGGATTGAAGCCTTTTGCTAATCCAAGGAATTGTGCTGCTGGTACATTGAGACAGCTTGATAGCCGTATTACCAAAGAAAGAGAGCTCTCTCTCTTCATTTTTAATCTCCAGACAGCTAGGGGGATGGAGTTTAAGACACATACGGATGCCTATGATTTTATGAAGTCACAAGGAATCAAGGTCATCCATCATTATCAGGTCTGCCACACGGCAGATGAGGTATGGGATGCAATACAAGCGATAGGCGATTCTAGGGGGAGCCTGCCATATGATATCGATGGTGCAGTGGTAAAGCTGAACAATCTACATTATCGCGAGACTCTGGGAGCAACGGCAAAGGTTCCACGATGGGCTGTTGCATATAAATATCCACCAGAAGAAAAAGAAACCATTATACGTGATATAGAGCTGTCTGTAGGAAGGACAGGCCGTATCACACCAACGGCCGTATTCGATCCTGTACATCTCTGTGGGACAATAGTTGAACGCGCAACACTACATAATCAAGACTATATAGATAATCTCGATGTACGTATAGGCGACACCGTCAAGGTATATAAGTCTGGTGAGATTATACCGAGGATCAGTGCCGTAGTTAAATCAAAACGTCCATCTGATGCAGTGCCTTTTAGGATAGGCAATAGATGTCCAGTTTGTGGGAGTACTGCTGCACGCGAGGAAGGCAGTTCCGACATCAAGTGCCAAAATCCGAATTGTCCGTCGCAGATAGAGAATCATCTTCTGAATTTCGTCAGCAGGAATGCTATGGATATCAAAGGATTCGGCGATAAGGTTATTTCGGCTCTTCATGATAGAGACTATGTGCATAGTGCTGCAGATATATATCGGTTGAAGGAATGCCGGGATAATCTCATAGCTGATGGTATCATAGGAAAAGAAAAGAATACGGATAAGCTTCTTAATGCTATAGAGGCTTCTAAGTCAAATGAGCCAGATAGGCTCCTCACTGGATTGGGAATACCTGGTATAGGCAGGACTGCGGCAAGGACGCTGATGATGCATTTCGGCTCTATAGAAAATCTGTTGCATGCAACACGCGATGAGTTGCTTGGCATCCAGGATATGGGCGAGATCAGTGCAGATGCTATATTGAACTACTTCAGTGATGAAAATAACCGTACTCAAATAGCCGAACTGCAAGCTTTGGGAGTAAACATGGAGTCGCATATCCATGTCGAAGAAAATCCTGCATTCAGCGATAAGACATTTGTTATAACTGGTACCCTTCCAACTATGTCACGTGCCGATGCGCGAAAGTTCATAGAATCAAAAGGTGGTAGGGTCTCTGGATCAGTATCCAAGAAAACAGATTATCTTTTAGCTGGGGATGATGCAGGAAGTAAATTGGCAAAAGCACAACAGCTTGGAACGAAAATCATTAATGAAGATGAATTGAGGAATTTGTGATTTTGTACTTGCCAATAGCTATTATTAAGGTGTAAACTAAATAAGATATGTCTTGAAATGAAGGCAATGCCGCAAGGTTTGCCAAATAATATGGGGGTAGATTGGTTTGAAATATATGACTGGCAATGAGCTTCGTGAAGCTTATCTGCAGTTTTTCTCTGAAAAAAAGGGACATCTGCGCATGCCAAGCTTTTCGTTGATTCCTGAGAATGATCCAACACTGCTTCTTATCGGTGCTGGAATGGCTCCGTTGAAGCCATTCTTTACAGGAAAGATGAAGCCGCCACGTACGCGTGTAACCACATGCCAGCGCTGTGTAAGAACAGGCGATATCGAAAACGTTGGACGTACCGCACGTCATCAGACTTTCTTCGAGATGCTCGGAAACTTTTCGTTCGGAGATTACTTCAAGGGAGAAGCTATTCCGTGGGCGTGGGAGTTCTTGACGGAAGTCGTAGAGTTGCCGAAAGATAAGCTTTGGGTAACGGTATATCCGGATGATAATGAAGCAATTGAGATATGGAAGTCTCAGCCTGGCTTCCCACAGGATCACATTGTAAAGATGGATGATAATTTCTGGGAGATAGGTCCAGGACCATGCGGCCCAGATTCAGAGATTTACATCGATCTTGGAGAGGAACGTGGATGTGGCAAGCCAACCTGTGCTGTTGGATGTGATTGTGACAGATATCTTGAGATTTGGAATCTGGTATTCACACAGTATGACAGGACTGAAGATGGTGAGTATAAACCACTTGCACATAAGAATATAGATACCGGATGTGGTCTTGAGCGTCTAGCATCAGTCATTCAGAACAAGAAAACGAACTTTGAAACGGATTTGCTCTATCCGATAATAGAATATGCCTCCAAGGTCTCGGGTGTGAAATATGGTGAGGATCCAGACAAGGATGTATCCTTGAAGGTCATAGCCGATCATGCACGTAGCATGGCAATCATGATCATGGATGGTATTTTGCCTTCAAATGAAGGTAGAGGTTATGTGCTCCGCAGAATACTGCGTCGTGCTGTACGCCATGGACGTATGCTTGGAATAAAGGATAAATTCCTTGAAGGCGCTGTAGATGCAGTCGTTGATATATATAAGGATGCCAGCGACTTCCAGGAATTAGTGAATAAGCATGACTATATCAAGAAGGTAATCAGCCTTGAAGAAGATCGCTTCGCTGCTACGCTGACACAGGGCATGGACATGCTGAATGTTCATATGGATGAGCTTCTAAATGCTGGTAAGAAAGTGCTTGATGGAAAAACCGGATTCAAGCTTTACGATACGTTCGGTTTCCCATGGGAGCTTACAGAAGAGATACTCCATGAGAATGGAATGAGTCTCGATAAAGATGGATTCGATAAGGCGATGCAGGAGCAGAGAGAGCGTGCGCGCTCAGCTCGTGCTGAAAATCAGCGCGTACAGGTACCAGACCTTTCACATATAGACACCGCGAGCCTGAAACACGATGAGAATGCAACCGAAGCGACTGTTGTTGCCATCTGGAAGGATGGCAGCCTGACGGATGAACTGCATGATGGAGAAGAAGCGGGTATCATACTCGATGTTACACCATTCTATGCAGAAGGCGGCGGGCAGGTCGGAGATGAAGGATTGCTTCTCTCTGAGTTCGGTCGTATTCGTGCGACGAACGCGCGCAAACTGCCGGATGGCACGATATATCATATTTCCTATGTTGAAGAAGGAATGCTGAAGAAGGGCGATAAGGTAAAAATCGTCATAGACAGCGATAAGCATCTTTCCTCTGCAAGGAATCATACAGCAACACATCTTTTACAGGCTGCCTTGAAGAAAGTCGTCGGTGACCAGGTGAATCAGGCTGGTTCACTTGTAACCCCGGACAGATTGAGGTTTGACTTCTCTAATTTCGAGCCTGTGACACCACAGCAGCTTGCCGATGTAGAGGAACTTGTAAATGAAGAAATCCTGAAGTGCATTGACGTTGAGATCAGCCATATGGATATCGATGAGGCCAAGAAGCAGGGTGCAATGGCGCTTTTCAGTGAAAAATATGGCAAGGTGGTTCGTGTCGTAAAGGTGCCAGGATTCTCCATGGAGCTTTGTGCGGGCTCTCATGTAAGCAATATCGGCCAAATCGGCATGTTTAAGATACTGAGTGAAACAGGCGTGGCAGCAGGCGTGAGACGTATTGAGGCCGTTACAGGACGCAAGGCGCTTGAATATGCTAGGACGCAGATGGACTCTTTGCAGAAGGTTGCAGCTGACTTGAAGTGCCATACAGAGGATGTACCTGCTCATGTTGAGAGCTTGATTTCAGCTAATAAAGAAATGGAAAATGAGCTAAAGAAATTTAATGAAGCTCGTGAAAAGGCGGACGCGCAAAAGCTCCTGGCCGGTATAAAAGAGATCGGATCAGTACATCTGATAGCCGGTAAATCTTCCGCAAAGGATATGGATGAATTGCGCGAGGTCAGCGATTTCATCATTTCAAAGGCAGGAGAGAATGCTCTCATTGTACTTGCTGCAGTCAATGATGGTAAAGTAAGCATTGTCGTTCGTGCTGGAGATGTGGCTGTCAAGTCCGGTATCCATGCAGGTAAGATAATAAAGGAAGCAGCTAAGGTCGTTGGCGGAGGCGGCGGTGGACGCCCGAATATGGCTCAGGCTGGGGGAAAAGATCCGAGCAAGCTGTCCGAGGCATTCACCAAGGCCGAAGAAGTAGCAAAAGCTCAGATTAGCGAATAATATATAAATCTGGCAGGAAGGTTTCTGCCAGATTTGCTTTTTGCAGATGACTGGAGGACGGTATATTTTGCAGGAAGAAAAAGAAGTTGACATTACTAACAAGGTATCAAGGTTCCTTTACTTCGGGGCGGCTATCATTGTAATAATCGCATTAGGAGTAGCAGTGGGAGTCTGGGGGTGGCAGAGTACACATAATGGCAGTCGCCTTCCAGATGGAGAGGTAACTGGTACCATGGTGAGTGCCAGAGCCTATGCTGATGGAACTATATCAGAAATCCTTGTAAAAAATGGTGATACGGTGGAAGCCGGTACTGTAATTGCACATGTAGATGTAAAGGTTACTGAGGAAGAAGTTCAGCAGCTGGAGCAGACAGTAGCACTTTCGGAAAAAAATCTAGATGAACTTAAAAAGGGAATGAAAGTCACTGAGACCTCCCCAGTGCCTGCACCATCAGCACCAGTTTCATCTGGTGCCGATCCGGAGGCAGTAGCAAGGGCACAGTCCAAGCTGAATCGCATGAATGAACTATATCAAATGGGAGCCATCTCGGCGATGAAGCGCGATCAGGCTGAGGCGGAGTATAATGCAGCTGTGGCTGCTTCTTCAGTTTCAGCTCCGGCACCAGCTTCGCAGCCATCAAGTCATACTGTGGTAAAGCCTGTAGACCCAAAAGTGATTGAACAGGCTGAGATGCAGGTAAAGCAGGCTAAAGCTGCTTTAGAGAATGCACAGAAGGATTCACAGGCTACAGACATAATAGCTCCCGTATCAGGAACAGTTTATATCAGGAACGATATTGAAGAGGGCTCTGATATTAGCGCCGGACAGCCAATAGCCGATGTCGTAGGCTCAGACGAGCTATGGGTTGAGACATCTGTATCTGAGAAGGATGCCGCTAAGATTAAGCTTGGAGTATATGCCTCCTGTGTAATTGATGGAAAAAAATATCGCGGTACGGTTAGTGATATCATAGATTACACTGATATATCTGATCAAGATACTGATGAAAATAGTACAGATAAACCTAAGCGTGATCGAATTACGATTAGGATAGCACTCCCAGAAGAAAATGATAACAGTGCTATTCATCCTGGCCAAAGAGCAGAGATCAAGCTTACAAAGTGATGATAAGAAGTCGTCGAAGCACCTAGGCTGCATCGACATATCACCCAATAAAGGTATAGCAGAGTCATTGCTGCTATACCTTTATTTTATATAACGAGACTGATCAGTCACTTGCCAAAAAGCTGATTGGTGGATTCTTCAATAGCAATTTCTTGACATGATAATTAAATTGTTTTATAATGGGAACATATTTTAGTAAGGTGAAGTATTAAAGACTGAAAGCAGGTGACATTGATTGGTTAACCCAAAGCTGAAAGATGATTTGAATCATCAGCTTGTAAAAGCTCTGCTATCACTCGAAAATGAAGAAGAAACATACGAATTTCTCGAGGACTTGTGTACGATAGGTGAGATAAAGGCATTTGGACAGCGTTTAGAAGTAGCACGTATGCTGGATGCCCATCATACATATGATGAAATCGTTGAAAGAACGGGAGCCAGCACAGCGACAATAAGCCGTGTGAAGCATGCACTGAATTATGGAGCAGATGGCTATAAGACGATTATTTCCAGGCTTAAAGGGGAAATTTCCTGATATATGGAGGAGAGATATGATGGAAACGCTCAAGGTACCATATGGGATGCGCGATCATCTTCCAGGCGAAGCTGCTCGCATGAGAGGCCTTGAAACGAAGCTTGTAAAGTTATTTTCTACATGGGGATATGACGAGGTATCAACTCCGACAATCGAATATCTTGATACACTCACATTAGGTGGAAATGCACTGGAGCTCCATATGTTCAAGCTTTTTGACAGAGGCAATGAGACGGTAGCGTTAAGGCATGAGATGACTACGCCTATAGCCAGGCTCGCTGCCAGTAGGCTTAGCGAGGCACCAATGCCGTTGAAGCTTTCGTACTGTGCGAATGTGTTTAGATATGAACAGGCACAAACAGGGCGACAGTGTGAATTTCGTCAGGCAGGGGTTGAATTGCTTGGAGCGGGTGGCGCAGAAGCTGACGCAGAGGTCATTGCACTAGCAGTGGCGTCACTATCTGAGGCAGGATTAGCCGATTTTCAGATTTCGATAGGTCATGCTGGATTTATTCGCGGATTAATGGAGCAAGCTGGACTTGATGCGAAAAGTCGTGAAAATGTAGAGAAGGCTCTTGAAAGGCATGATCTCGTTGAACTTAGAAGAATCATGAAAACCTCTGGAGTATCAGGGAAGACCGCGGAAATACTTTCAGAAATACCACTTTTATGCGGGAAGAAAGAAATAATAGACAGAGTCTATCCGTATGCATTGTCGGAAGAAAGTCGACGTTCGCTAGATAATCTTTCTGAAATCTATCGAATGCTTGGATCATATGGTGCAGCAGATAATGTCATGATTGATCTCGGTGTTGTCAGGGATTTCGGATATTACACAGGAATGGTCTTTGAGGCATATGCTTCAGGGATCGGATTCCCACTTGCAGGTGGTGGCAGATATGATCGTCTGCTCAGTTCGTTTGGCACACCATGCCCAGCTACTGGATTTGCTACTGGGATAGAGCGCATTGCCATTGCACTCGGTGAATCTGAAGAGTTTGCCGCACCTAAAGATATGTTTATAGCATATGCAGAGGGGAATCGTGAACAGGCTATACATAAGGCGAAAGAAGTCAGGGATGATGGGCATACTGCAGAGCTTGCATTTACTGCCATGGATGAAAAAACAGCATTGAAAATGAAGAATGAAAAAGGCTACAGTAGTCTTATTTATATCAAATGAACCGGGTAAAGCAATTCGTACGAGCCATAACCGCACATATTGATTCAAAAGATAGGAAGTATATCTCTATACATCTGGATGATATGGAGCAAGATTTTTTTTACGCGCAAAGTATGCCAGACCAGCGTCATGCATTAAACGTATCGTATACAGCTGAGACAATATATCAGTCTATGAGAAGCGACCGTGATAAGGTGGATGCTGAGTTATTGATAAGGTCTGCCTTACTGCATGATATAGGCCGTACAAAAAACGATATGGGTATACATGGCAAAGTGTTTGCTGTCTTGATGCACAAATTCATGCCAAGGACGTCCATGAATTGGGCATGTCCTAGCAGAAAAGGATTCTTAGGTTTTTGGCGGCATGTAATGTATGTTTACTATCATCATCCTGAAATAGGTGCACATATGCTAGAGAATATAGGACGTCTCAAGGAGTCTGCAATTATTTCTAGGCATCACAAAAAAGAGTCACCGGGTGACCCGCTAGAACTTAGGATACTTAGGAAAGCGGATGAATTAAATTAGGAGAGATACAAGGATGGATTATTTGACAATTGCACTTCCAAAGGGGAAGTTATTCAAACCTTCGTCTGATCTTTTTGCAAAACTTGGGTATACGGCGGAGGGTCTGAGTGATAAATCGCGTAAGCTTGTTATATCAAATGAGGAGAAAAAGGTCAGGTTCATTATCACAAAAACGGCAGATGTCCCCACATATGTAGAATATGGTGCGGCTGATATTGGAGTCATAGGTAAGGATGTGCTGAAAGAATCTGGAAAGGATGTATATGAACTCCTGGATCTCGGCTTTGGTCGGTGCCACCTAATGATGGCTGTACCGGAAAAGGAACGTCGTGCAAAGCTTTCTGATTATGCGAATACGCGTGTTGCGACCAAATTCCCACATATAGCAGAGGAATTCTTTTCACGCCAGGGCATGCAGATGGAGTACATCAAACTTAATGGCTCAATAGAACTTGGACCTATAGTGGGACTTTCTGAGAGTATTGTCGACATCGTTGAAACTGGTACTACACTCCGCGAGAACCATCTGACAGAGATTACCAGCATTATGGATGCCACTGCAAGACTCATAGCAAATCGTGTGAGCTTCAAGCTGAAGCATAATCGCATACGACCGATGGTTGAGCAGCTGCAGGAAATACTGGATGGTAATCAGTGATACATGAATTGATGTGCTTTTTGCATGGACATCTCAATGGCTCAGGTATACTGTGTCAAGAGGAAATAAGGAGGCAGCATTCCAATGGATATAATCGATGTGAGTAAGATCAGTGAACGCAAGGCTGAAGACCTTTTAAAGAAGCCCGCCTTTGATGAGGTGGAACTGAGCCCTAAAATCCGTGAAGCGAACCGTAAACTTTACGGCAAAGATATGACCGCAAAGGAAATCGTTGACATGATCGTAGATGATGTCAGGAATGATGGCGATAAAGCTGTACAAAAGTATACGAAGCTGATTGATAGGACAGATCTTAATCCTTATGAATTTCTAGTCACGGATAGCGAATATGAAGATGCCAAAAAAAACGCTGATTCCGCCGTTGTGAAGGCGTTGGAAAAAGCAGCAGAGAACGTTCGACGTTATCATGAGGAGCAGAAGCCAGAATCATGGATGAGCTATCGCAGCCATGGATCTATACTGGGGCAGTCTCTTGTACCGCTCGATAAGGTCGGTATATATGTCCCAGGCGGCACAGCGGCATATCCTTCTTCTGTGCTTATGAATGCGATACCGGCTTCTGTTGCTGGTGTTGGTGAAATCGTAATGATGTGTCCACCCAAGAATGGTAAAATAAATCCTTATGTCTTGATAGCAGCAAAGATAGCAGGCGTTTCTCGGATTTATAAGATTGGTGGAGCACAGGCTATAGCGGCATTGGCATTTGGAACGGAAACGATACCGCGTGTCGACAAGATAGCTGGTCCTGGAAATATTTTTGTGACACTTGCCAAAAAGGCAGTATATGGACATGTTGATATCGATATGCTTGCTGGGCCAAGTGAGATATTGATCGTAGCGGATGACTCAGCGGATCCTGTATATACCGCTGCAGATATGCTAAGCCAGGCAGAGCATGATGTGCTTGCCTCAAGTATTGTCATTACTGATAGTGCAAAGCTCGCCGAGAAAGTAGCTAAAGAGGCAGAAAAGCAGCTTCAGCAGCTTCCAAGAGAGGGTATAGCCAGAGCGTCTATTGAACGTAACGGTAAAATCGTTATTGCTGAGGATATTATGCAGGCCGTACGCCTCGCAAATATATCTGCGCCAGAGCATATGGAACTGCTTGTACGCCAGCCATTTCAGCTGCTGCCGTACATTACGCATGCGGGTGCCGTATTCCTCGGAGCGTATTCGCCAGAGCCATTGGGAGACTATATGGCAGGTCCAAGCCATGTGCTGCCGACTGGTGGAACAGCAAGATGCTATTCCGTGCTTAATGTAGAGACATTTATGAAACGTACAAGTATTATATCGTATACCCAGCCAGCACTTATGGAAGCAGCGGATGATATCATCTGCCTTGCTGAAGCTGAAGGGCTGCAAGCACATGCCAATGCAATAAAGATAAGAAAGTAACAAGTGATAATATATAATCTGTGCAGGGGGGCAATTAATATGTCTTTTAATACGAGAAATGTCCTTTCGGAGATTCCATCATATGATGTAGTTGAGAAGGATTGGCCCATAAAAGTAAATGCGAACGAATGCGGTATGAACCTGCCTCCGATGGTAGCTGAGCGTGTGATGTCGAGATTATCACGTATTGCATTCAACCGCTATCCTAATGAGCAGTATCTTGCGCTAACTGAGGCTATCGGGCGTAGCTTTGGATTACAGCCTGATAACGTGCTTTTAGGGAGCGGTTCCAGTGAAATCATTGAGAAGGTGTTTTATGCCTTTGGGGGAGGAAGAGATCGAAAGATAGTTTATCCATGGCCTTCTTTCTCCATGTATCCTATATATGCTAAAGCTGCCGAAGCAGAAGGTGTAGCATTCGAACTCTCCGCAGATGATAATTATGAGCTTGATCCAAAAAAATTTATCGACTTCGTTAAGAAAGAAAATCCATCCCTTGTCGTGATATGTAATCCTAATAATCCTACAGGAACAGTAATCAAGAAATCAGATGTTGAATATATAGCTCAAAATGTTGATTGTGCGCTATTGATAGATGAGGCTTATATTGACTTTGACATCAGCGAGAGCGTAACAGACGTGCTATTGAAATATCCGAATATGATGATAGCACGTACATTCTCGAAGGCTTTCGGGCTTGCGTCGGCTCGAGTGGGGTATATGCTTGCATCAAAATCGGTAGTTGATATCATAGGACGCGCATTTATGCCATATCATATGAATGTGCTTTCGCTTGTCACGGCGGATACTGCATTCACGATGAGAGATGAATTCATTCCACGTATCAATATGATGATATCGGAGCGCAAGCGCATGGAATCTGAATTAAAGAAAATTGATGGCATAAAAGTCTATGAATCAAATACAAATTTTATTTTCATGAATTATGATAAAGCCGTACAGCTGAATGAAGCACTTGAAGGTCAAGGCATCGGAATAAGAAGCTTCGGCAATGCGCCATTGCTTACAAACTGCATTAGGATATCCATGGGAACACGCGAAGAAAATGATGTTTGGCTAAAGGCAGTGATGGATTTTGTGGAGGCAAGTGTATGAGAAAGTCAGAAAAGACGCGTGCGACCGCTGAAACCAATGTGAGCATTTCAATCAATCTAGATGGCAGCGGAAAAAGCGATATTTCGACGGGAATTGGTTTTTTCGATCATATGCTGACACTTTTTACGGCACATGGAATGCTTGATTTGACAGTAAAATGCGATGGTGATCTTGAGGTGGACGGACACCATTCTGTGGAGGATATTGGTATAACACTTGGACTTGCATTCAAAGAAGCTATTGGTGATAAGAACGGCATAAATAGATACGGTTCTTTCATGCTTCCTATGGATGAGGCATTGGCAGTTGTAGCACTAGATATCAGTGGAAGACCGTATCTTGTATATGAATGCAACGACAATGCACCGATGGTGGGCGGATTCGATACTGAACTGGTAGAGGAATTCCTTCGTGCATTTGCTGTAAATGCTGGATTAACGTTACATGCAAAAGTACTTTATGGCAGGAACACACATCATAAACTCGAAGCCCTTTTCAAGGGATTGGGTCATGCTCTGCGTATAGCTGTTGCACAAGATCCGATGGGGCACGGTGTTCCATCTACAAAGGGCGTGCTGTAAGGGGGTATCCGAATTGATTGCTGTTATAGACTATGGTGTCGGTAATCTTTTCAGCGTAGAGAAAGCCCTTCTCTACCTTGGTGCAGACGTGTCTGTGACAAGTAGCATAAATGATATAAAGAAAGCAGATAAGCTGGTATTGCCGGGTGTAGGTGCGTTCGGTGACTGCATGAAGAACCTCGATAATACCGGATTGGTTCCGGTTATCTTAGATGAGATATCCAATGGAAAACCGCTTTTGGGCATCTGCGTAGGATTACAGATACTTTTTGAGGGCAGTGAGGAATCTCCTGGCGTGAAGGGACTGGGCATCATTCCAGGCGTGGTCAGGAAAATAAAGGCGAATGGTCTAAAGGTGCCACATATGGGATGGAACAATATCTCCCTCACAGAAGCTGGCAGTAAATCTGCTCTGTTCAAAGGACTAGATCAAAAACCATACATGTACTTCGTTCATAGCTATTATGCAGTCCCACAAGACTCAGGCTTCATTACAGCAGAAACAGAATATGGGAGTAGACTAACTGCTGCTGTGAAAAAGGGCAATGTACAAGCAGTCCAGTTTCACCCGGAGAAATCTGGAGATACAGGGTTAAGACTGCTGAAGAATTTCATTGATGAATAGCCTGCGAATATGGAATTAAGCAAGTATAAAATTGCTACCTAGGAGGACATATGACTATTTATCCGGCAATAGATATACGAGATGGCAAATGCGTACGATTGTATAAGGGTGATTTCAGCAAGGAGACAGTTTTCTCAGAAGATCCAGCAGATATGGCTTTAAAATGGGAAGATATGGGAGCTACATACTTGCATCTGGTTGATCTGGATGGAGCACGTGCTGGACACCCATGCAATCTTGATACGGTGAAAGCAATCTTAGATAAAATCAGTATACCGGCAGAGCTGGGTGGAGGCATACGTGATATTGACTCAATTACCCAAATATTAAACCTTGGGGTAGAGCGCGTGATATTAGGCTCCGCTGCCGCCCGCGATCCTGAGCTGGTGCGCCATGCCTGTAAAAGATTTGGTGGCGATCATATAGTAGCAGGCATCGATGCAAAGGATGGGATCGTTGCTGTTGATGGCTGGGAGAAATCCGGGAATATGCCAGCACTTGAATTAGCCAAAAAAATGGGAGGATGCGGTGTAAAAACCATTATTTATACAGATATCTCACGCGATGGTACACTCTCTGGTGTCAATGTTGAAGCAACGAGCATGCTTGCTAAAGGTAGTGGGGTTTCTATAGTTGCATCAGGTGGTGTATCATCACTTGATGATATAAAGAAGATAAAAGTTGCAGAGCAAGATGGCATTGAGGGGGTCATAGTCGGGCGCTCGATTTATACGGGAACGCTTGACCTATCAGAAGCACTGAAAATTGCGAATCAATGAGGAATGTGGTAAAATGATAGCTAAAAGAATCATTCCGTGTCTTGACGTAAAAGATGGTCGGGTAGTAAAGGGAACGAACTTCGTTGGCCTACGTGATGCTGGCGATCCGGTTGAACTTGCGAAAAGATATGATGAAGAACGAGCGGATGAACTAGTTTTTCTCGATATAACTGCATCCAGTGATAAGCGCCGTACAATGGTAGACGTAGCTAAAAGTTGCGCGTCACAGGTATTTATACCATTCACTGTTGGGGGCGGAATACGTACGACAGATGATATAAGACAGATGCTTAAGGCCGGTGCGGATAAGACATCGCTCAATACAGCTGCCATCAAAAATCCAGAGATTATCTCTGAAGGTGCTGATCGCTTTGGTAGTCAATGTATCGTTTTGGCCGTTGATGCAAAGCGAGACGATGATCATTGGACGGTATATATCAATGGAGGGCGAACGCCCACTGGACTCGATTGCATAGAGTGGGTTAAACATGCTGTTGAACTCGGGGCTGGCGAGATATTGCTTACCAGCATGGATGCAGATGGTACAAAGGATGGTTACGATATTGAGTTGACGCGTGCCGTTTCGGAAGCGGTTCCTGTACCAGTCATCGCGTCAGGTGGAGCAGGAAAGCTTGAGCATTTCTATGATGTCTTAACAGCGGGAAAAGCCGATGCAGTTTTGGCAGCTTCTGTATTTCATTATGGTGAGTTTACCGTTAGACAGGTGAAGGATTATCTTAAATCCCGTGGAGTGGAGGTAAGATTCTGATGGATTTGGAAAACACAGATATATCAATGGTAAAGTATGATTCCAATGGACTTGTACCAGCAATCGTACAGGAAGAAAATGGTCAGGTACTGATGCTTGCTTATATGAATGAAGAATCGTTGAGGAAGACCATAGAAACTGGCTATACGTGGTTTTATAGCAGAAGCCGCAAAAAGCTTTGGAACAAAGGTGAGACCTCTGGAAACAAGCAAAAAGTCCTGGATTTGTATTACGATTGTGATGGAGATACACTGCTTGTACGCGTACATCAGACTGGGGTAGCTTGCCATACGGGTACGTATTCATGCTTCAGCGGACGCAAGATCGGTGATGATTCTAAGGGTCTTGCTGTAGTACCCAATGAACCTCAGCGTTCTCTCGCAAGTATAATGGATGAGCTTTATAATGTCATCCAGGATCGTCAGCTGAATCCGAAGGCTGGCTCATATACTAATTACCTTTTTGATAAGGGACAGGATAAAATACTGAAGAAGATTGGTGAAGAAGCTGCAGAGACAATAATAGCCTCAAAAAATGGTGCAGAGGAAGAGGTTACATATGAGATGGCTGATCTCTGGTATCATTGTCTAGTACTTCTCGCTTTTCATCATATATCTCCTGAACAGATATTTGCGGAACTGGTTGGAAGGAGGAAGGGCGAGGAATACCATAAGTTTACTGGTAAGACGGGTATACGCCCTGACATGTGATGGATTCAAAAACTTTTGGCAGGCAGTTTCTTGAAAGTACAGCGGTATGCCGTGATAAAGAACAACTGCATAACGGACGTCCACCGGTACCTGAGAAGCCAGCTCCAACAGACTCGATATTAGTCCAGCTTCCTGCACCGGAAATGCTTCCAGATAAAATGACAAGCTTTTTGCAGCTGATTGAATTACGTTCCTCATACAGAGACTATAACCACAGTTCACTCAATCTTAAAGAGCTATCCTTTCTCTTGTGGTGCACGCAAGGAGTGAAGATGCTTACACCGCCAGGTATCACGAAAAGGAATGTCCCATCGGCTGGATCAAGGCATGCACTGGAGACATATCTCATTATCCATCGTGTAACAGGATTAGAGCCGGGAATATATAGATATATGGCATTGGAACATGCTTTGCATCGTGAAGAACTAGATGGCAATGCCATGATTAAGGCAGAGCAGAGCTTTAATTCAAAGACGATTGTAGAACATAGTGCCGTAACGTTCATATGGACCGCGGTTTCACGTCGTATGACTTATGCTTTTTCTAATAGAGGATATAGATATATATTCCTTGATGCCGGTCACACATGTGAGAATCTCTATCTTGCGTCGGAGGTGCTGGGAATGGGGGCATGTGCTCTTGGTGCTTTTTCGGATGAAAGCTTGAATGATGCACTTGCCTTGGATATGGATAAGGAATTTGCTGTGTATGCAGCATCAGTTGGAAAAATATGATAGAAAGAAGCTGTCCTATGTGGCAGCTTCTTTCACTATAACAAGTTATGCGTATATGAAGGTACTTTTTATGAAGATTGTTGTAGATGGTATTCCGATAAATGTAACGAAAAAGAAAATAAGAAACATGTATATACGCATTAAGGCGGGTGGGATTGTAAACGCTTCCGTGCCGTTATATGCGAGTCATGATGATATCTGTGAGTTCTTACATTCTAAAGCAGATTGGATACGTAAATATGTGCAATTAGAAAAACAAAATAGTGCGCCATCGCTGCCCACTGCAGTTCCTGGTGAACATATGCATATATTCGGCAAGGAATACGAACTGATTGTTTCTATAGGATATAAACAGAAATCGTTCAAGCTTTATCCAGAATTGGGTAAAGCTGTGCTGAAGGTCGCCAGCGGTACCTCAGTCGCAGAAGGCAGAAAGGTCATCAAGGAAGCACTACGTAGCGAGTTGAAAAGGATCGTTATGCAGCGCATGCCATATATAGAACATTATGCAGGACTAAAGTGCAGTAGATGGCATATACGTGATATGAAATCCAGGTGGGGATCATGTAACGTACGTACAAAAGTTATATATCTGAACCTTCGGCTGGCGACAAAGCCAATAAAATGTATAGATTATATTATTATTCATGAATTGATACATACTGTAATCGCTGATCATGGATCAGAGTTTAAAAGGATGCGGGATAAACTTGTTCCGAATTGGAAGGAATTAGACGATATACTCTGTAAGGCAGAATATGTCGGTGATATTCCTGAAATCCATCACCCTGAATATACGGTATATGAATAGACAGCAGGAGTTAGCTATGGAATTTATAATTGGACGCGCTGGAAGTGGCAAAACATATAAATGTATAGAGGATATACGTGAGCGTATCATTAAATCGCCATCAGGACCTCTTCTACTTTTACTCGTGCCAGAGCATATGACATATAGGGTCGAGCATGAACTTGCAGAAGCCATGCCGGATAAGGGATTTATGCGTGTGATGGTCGTGGGATTCAGAAGATTTGCACGTCACATATTAAATATTGAGGGCGGTGCTATAACACCTCATCTATCTGATATCGGAAAGAGACTTTTGATCAAATCGATATTGGAAAAGAATATAGATGATTTGAATATCTTCAAAAAAGCAGCGAATAAGCGTGGTTTCTCGGAGACGCTGATTAATTGTATAGAAGAATTCCAAGGCTATGGAATAAGTCCGGATGAATTATCTAATGCAGCAGGCGGTGAAAACACAGACTTTTCAAAGAAGATACATGAACTTTCATTTATATATAGCAGATATGTCGACGAGATAACTGGTAAATATTCCGATGCTGGAAATATGGTTGATGAGGCTATTGAACGGCTTCAGACGTCGAGTATGCTTGATGGTGCTGAAGCGTGGATAGATGGCTTTATATTCTTCAATCCTCAGGAGCAGGAAATAGTAAGTACGTTATTAAAGCGATGCAAGGATTTGCATATAACGTTCACGATGGATACGAATATCAGCAGAGAGAATTCCAATGAAACGGGCATATTTCATAAATCATGGGAGACGATGCGAGTAATAAAGCAGAAAGCTGATGACATGGGTGTTAGCGTGAAGTTCACATACCTTGATAAGGCATGGAGATTTCATCATAGCAGCCTTGCCATGATGGAAAAATGCCTTTTCATGCCGGAAAAGCGCGATACAGTAAAAGATGACTCCGATGAAGGAGAGTCATGTGCTATACATGTTGTAGAGAGCGCGACACGACGTTTGGAGATGGCGGCAGTAGCTGCAGACATGATTCGTCTTGCACGGGATTCAGGATTCAGATGGTGTGATATGGGAATACTTGTGCGCGATGAAGACAGCTATGAAGCATTAGGGACCGTATTAAGCGATTATAAGATTCCATATTTCATCGACCAAAAGCGCTTGGGTACACATCATCCATTGGCTGAACTGATCCGCTCGTCATTAGAGGCAGTGCGTACATGGCAGCGCAATCCTATCATTCGTGCAATACGTACAGAATTTTTTTCGATAACGAGAAACCAGGCAGATATGTTGGAAAATTATGTGCGTGAATTTGGAATACGCGGCAAACGCTGGACAATGGATGAAGCTTGGAAATGGTATCGCAGGCATTCGCTGGAAGAAACAAATATGAGTGAGAGCGATGCGGATTACCTTACTAAGATAGATGTGATACGCCGCAAAGCTACGGAGCCATTGAAGTATCTTTCTGATGCTTTAAAGGGTGCTGCTGATGCAGAGGATATGACCAAGGCGCTGTTCGATTATCTCGAGTACCTTAATGTCCCAGAGACACTCGCGCGATGGACAGATGAAGCCAACTCCAAGGGAATGCTTGATGAGGCCAAAGAGCATGAAAGTATTTGGAATAGTATTATGGGACTCTTTGACCAAATAGTTATGGCTGGCGGTAAAGAAAAAATAAGCCTTGTAGATTACACGGGATTAGTTGAAGATGGCCTCGATGCAATTTCATTAGGGATGATACCCCACGGGTTGGACTACGTTACAATAGCTCCTTTCGATCAGAACAGCCTTAATAATTTACGAGCAATATATATAGTTGGCGCTAATAATGGTGTGATGCCGAGAGGATCAATAGAGAAAGGCTTATTATCTGATGCAGACAGACTATATCTGAGAGATGCTGGACTAGAACTGCCACAGGGAACATTTGAAGGCAGCTGTCGAGAAAGACTTCTTCTTTATAAGGGATTCACAGAGGCCACCGATTACCTTTGGGTAAGCTATCCACTAGCGGATAGTGAGGGTGGCGGACTTATGCCATCACCTTTGGTAAAGACAATACGTGGTATGCTGCCGCTCTCATTTGATTCTTTACCACTTGAGAGCTCTGAACGTCAGGATATGACACTGATTGCAGAGGCACATGAAGCAGTTTCTGGACTCTCTGCTGCTCTGAGAGGGCTGCGTGAACATAATAGTATAGCAGATTTTTGGAATGATATTTGGAATTATTCGCTGTCAGATGTGTCTTTATCACGTTTAGCGCACACTGCAACCTCAGGACTTTTTGCTAAGCCAAAAGAAAGCCTAATTCCTAAGCAACTTGCCGAAAAAATATATACGAAAAACAAACGTCTCCGTGCTAGTGTTACAAGATTTGAATCATTTCAGGAGTGCCCGTTCCAGCATTTTTCGAAATACGGGCTGAAGCTACAAGAACGTGAAAAATATAAATTTCAAGTGCCCGATTTAGGAAACTTGCTTCATGAAGCTTTAGCTATGTATGGTAGGACACTTCGTGATAAACATATACGATGGTCAGAAGTGTTGGAAGAAGATCGTAATAGAATTATCAAGGAAATCGTAGATAGCATAGCACCTAGAGTAAAGAGTGAACTATTGTTATCGTCGGCTCAATATCGTAATATCATCATACGCATAGAAGCTGCAGCACAAAAAGCGATAAGAAGGCTGTCTGCTATGGATGCTGTGTCAAAATATCATCCTACCGCTTTTGAAAAGGGCTTCGGAAAGGGAATAGGAAGTATGCCACCCTTGACGTATTATCTTGATGATGGGTACAAGATGGAGATAACTGGACAAATAGACAGGATTGATGTAGATGATTCATCCTCCGAGAAGTATTTCCTAATTATAGATTATAAATCCGGTAGCCCTATGCTGAATATCATAGATGTTTATTATGGTATCGAACTGCAACTGTTGACATATCTTCTTGTCGTATATAATTCGATGAAAGAAAATCATCATGAACGCATACCAGCTGCAATACTTTACTCCTACATCATACAGGAAATAAAATCCTTAGATAAAAAGATATCAAAAGGGGAAGCGGATAAGGAAATACAGAATGCTATGAAGATGCCAGGATGGATCCTGGCAGATCCAGATGTAATACGTGCAATAGACTCTACTCAGAGCTTTATAAAAGTTAAGTTAAAAAACGATGGTGGTATATACAAAGCAAACATGAAATACGTCAAATCGGTAGAGGAATTCTTTGCATTGATGAGCTATGTGAGTATCCTGCTAGAAGATACTGGAAGGAGAATCATGGCGGGAGATATAAAAGCTGAGCCTACGTTAAGAGGCTCAGGCTCCTCTGCAAGGAAGGCATGTGACTTATGTATATATAAAGATATATGTGGATTTGATACCTTAATACAGGGATATAACTATAGGGAAATCACATCTAACATGCAAGACGAAGAAATAATGAAGGAGATAGAAGAAAAAGTATCTAGAACGGGTGATGCCACGATGCATTCTAAAGATTACATAAAGGGGGTGGATATGGTATGAATTGGTCGGATGCGCAATGGAAGGCCATAGAAACCAAGGGAAAAAATATGCTTGTAGCTGCAGCTGCAGGATCAGGAAAGACTGCAGTGCTCGTGCAGAGAATCATAAATAATATATTGAACGGCGTATATTCTATAGACGAGATTCTTGTCGTAACATTCACCAGAGCAGCAGCTGCAGAAATGAGAAGCCGCATAGAAGCAAAATTATCAGAGGAAATCATACGTAATCCGGACAATGAACTAGCGGCAAGGCAGATCATCTTGCTTGGTAATGCATCAATATCGACAATAGATAGCTTTTGTCAGCGGATTATCCGCAGCCATATCGATAAAGTTGATTTTGACCCACGTTTTCGTGTCGGAAGCACCGAAGAGCTCGACTTAATGAAGCAAGATGTGTTGGAGGAATTATTCGAGCAGTTGTATAATGAGGTTGATCCAGGCTTTCTCGCGTTAGTAGATCGCTATGGATCTGCAAAAAACGGTGATCAGAAATTATATGAAATGGTATTAAAGACAGCGGATTTTCTTACAAGTCAGCCTTTTCCAGAACTTTGGCTTAAAAACAAAGAAGCCCTCTTTAATATTAGCAATGATAGGGAATTTAATAGGTCATCATGGGCTAAAGAGAGCATATTGTCTGTAAGATATGAGCTTTTGATGCTATATATAAAAATGGAGCAACTGGCTAAATCTGCAGAAGAAGCGGCACCAGAATCATCTGAGATACTAAGACAAGATGCAGAATATATCAAGGAACTTATGGCTGCAGCCGGCTCTGGATGGGATACGTTGTATGATAAATTCCAGGGTAATGTTTCCGGATTATCTGGAACAGCTAAATGGGGAAAATTGGATGAATCAGTAAAAAAATACTTTAGCGGTGGGCGACAAAAAATCAAAAAAGATTTAAAAAAACTCCAGGAAAAGTATTTTTCCGAGACACCATCCGAAATGTCCGATGACATTAAACTCATACAGCCTGTTATTCATGCATTCAGCGAACTTGTAATGAAGTTCTATGAATCTTTTCAGACGGCAAAACGAGAGCGAGCAATCGTTGATTTTTCTGATTTAGAGCATTCTGCCTTGAAATTATTGATATCCCAAGATGCTGAAGATGGGGAGCTTGTGCCAGGAGAGATAGCCATCGAACTGAGTCAAAAATATAAAGAAATAATGATTGACGAGTACCAGGATACGAATGAAATTCAAGATGCAATACTTTATCTGCTGAATAACGGCCATGACTTTTTTGCAGTAGGTGATGTAAAGCAGAGCATATATAGATTCCGGCTTGCTGAACCAGGCATTTTTATGGAAAAGTATAATTCATATCCCTGTAAAGAAGGGTGCATGCGTGTCGATTTATCAAAGAATTTCAGGAGCCGCAGAGAGATACTTTCTGCAATCAATTTTGTTTTCGCTCAAATGATGATATCGCAATCTATGGAGATTGATTATGATGCTGACGCTGCTTTATACCCGGGATTTGATTATCCAGAATGTGAACAGCGCTTATCACCCGAGGCTGAGATCGCTATAATAGATTTAGGCGGTAAGAATGATCAGAAAGATAGGGAAGAAAATGATGATGACAGTATCAACGCTCTCCCATTAGAGCAACAGGGCATATATATATCACGACGCATCCATGAAATGATGAGTGCGGGTACAAAGGTATGGGATAAAGATGCCAATATGTACAGGGATATCGAATATCGTGATATTGTTGTACTTATGAGGTCTGCAAAGAAAAGCGGGCAGATATTGCTTGAAGCCATGCGGAATGAAGGAATACCGGTATATGCAGAGAATGAATCAGGATATTTTGAGGCTGGTGAAGTCCGTGTAATGCTGGATCTTCTTTCGATTATAGATAATGCACAGCAGGATATACCGCTTACAGCCGTTATGACATCTGAAATCGGAGGCTTCACTGTGACAGAAGCGGGTCATATACGTTCATGCTGCAGTGATGGATCGATGATGGACGCACTCATGTATGCTGTAAATGCTGAAAGCAGCGTAAGGAAGGGAATACGCCATAAAGCGAGTGTATTTCTCAGACGTCTGGACAGGTGGAGGGACATGGCTCGTCATACTGGAGTACCAGAATTGATAGACACATTATACCGTGAAACTAGATGGTATGACTATGTTGGAGGTTTGCCAGGAGGGTTATTGCGTCAGGCTAATCTCCGAATGCTCCGAGATCGCGCGCTGGATTATGAAAAAACAAGCTTTAGAGGACTCTACAGATTCCTGCGTTTTATAGAGAAAATGCGTGATAGCGGTACTGATCTTTCTGTAGGACGTACACTGAGTGAGACTGAGAATGTAGTCCGTATAATGACAATCCATAAGAGCAAAGGTCTCGAATTCCCTGTTGTATTTATTGCCGATATGGGAAAAGGTTTCAATATGGCTGATGCTACTAAGCCACAAGTCCTTTTAGATAAGGAGCTGGGATTTGGACCTTATATAACTGACTTAGAAAAGTCAATCAGATATCCTTCATTTGCACGCAATGCTATTTCAGCTAGAATCAATCGTGAAAGCAAGGCTGAAGAACTTCGTGTACTATATGTTGCAATGACACGTGCACGGGAAAAATTAATTATGGTAGCAGCCTTAAAGGATATAAGGTCGAAGGCTGATGTCTGGTGCATATGTACTGAGCGTATGCCTATCGCGATGCCAGCAGGGGTACCTCTTGCAGCCAAAAATTCTTTCGATTGGGTGGCTGCTGCTGTATCTAGGCATGAGGATGGCGCTGCCATTCGAGAGCTGACAATGATGCCTATACGATATGTGAGACCTGATTATGACGATGAATCACATTGGAAAATAGATATTATACCAGCAGAAAGTTTGAATAAATCTATAAAAGATGAGAACCATGCTCAACCAATTTTTGACGCGATAAAGAAAATGGAGCCATTACCTGCTACAAGGTATAAAGACGAAATAGCAAGACGCTTCGATTGGCATTATAACAGCTATGGGATAGAGGATGTTCCGGCAAAGCTTTCTGTTACCGAAATGAAACAACGGTTCCGCTTATATGAAGAAGATGGGCTAACTGTTAAGCTCCTTGACTCATCAGGATATGACAGCTCATTGCACGGTGAGTCTCTCCCGGCCGAAAGACGCATTCGAGATGGAATATTCAAAAGGCCAGCCTTCATGCAAGAAAATCAGAGAATGACAGGCACTGAATATGGTACTATGATTCATAGTATAATGCAGCACTTAAATCTGGATGGAGACCTTAGCGCTGAGGGTATCTACGAACAGGCTGTTCGTATGGCAGAAAGAGAGATCATAGATTCAAAGCATTTGGATATGGTACCGACTGCAATGATCGAAAATTTCTTTCAATCTGATATAGGAAAGAGCATGCTCGGATCAAACGAAGTATATAGGGAACTACCATTCAGCAGGCTATTGGATGCGAGAAATTTCTATCCCGATGCAAAGCAGGGCACAGGTATATTCACGCAGGGAGTGATCGATACACTTTTCGCTGTAGAAGACGGCTTCGCCCTTATCGACTATAAGACAGATAAGGATACGAATCCCATACATGCAAAGGAACGGTACGAATTACAGATTGCATTGTATAGTGAAGCTGTTGAGCACCTTTTGCATAGACCGATAAAAGAAGCTTATCTATATATGATACATAATGGCTCATTCATAAAGATGCCAACAGAATTTACAAATCGTTCTTGACAGTATAATCGTAAGATGATACAATGAGACACGTTGATTCAGTGATGAGCTGTTTGTCAACGCCGGAGTGGCGGAATTGGCAGACGCAGCAGACTCAAAATCTGCCGTTGGCAACAACGTGCCGGTTCAAGTCCGGCCTTCGGCACC
>OMZT01000173.1 GCA_900315615.1 uncultured Veillonellaceae bacterium
TCTGCGGCTTCGGGTGTACTTCGCGCCACGCCCCGCGTTATGTGCGGCGACACGCTTTGCTACGTCGTCTGTCCAGCCCGTGTAGAGCGTACCGTCTGCGCACTCAACGATGTATACGTAGGCACTCATTGGGCTTTGCTGCCTTCTTTGAGGTTCTTTATCGTGACCTTCGTCATGACCATCGGCTCTAGCGGGCGATCGGTGAAGTCCGTCTGCGTGCGGCCTATGGCATGCACGACGTCCATGCCCTTTATGACCTTGCCGAAGATGGCGTACTGACCGTCGAGGTGTGGCGCAGACTCTAGCATGATGAAGAACTGAGATCCCGCAGAGTGCGGCATCATGGTGCGCGCCATGGAGAGGATGCCTTCCTTGTGCTTCAGCGTCTTGCTGAATTCGTCCTCTATCGTGTAGCCAGGGCCCCCCGTGCCATCGCCGTTCGGGTCGCCGCCCTGTATCATGAAATGGTCGATCACGCGGTGGAATGTGAGCCCATCATAGAAGCCCTTCTGCGCGAGGTTGATGAAGTTCTGCGCGGTGATGGGTGCCTTGTCGAGGTAGAGCTCTGCCTCTATCGTGCCTTTGTTTGTCTCGATCACTGCTATGGGATTGTTCACGTTGGAAACTCCTTTCGTGCGTGCAAGCGCCGTGCCCGTCATCAGTACGGTAAGCGCGAGCAGCAGTAAACATATTCTTTTCATTTTTTCTCCTTTGTGCACATGTCAGCGAATGCGAATACCCTGCGGTCGTAGGCTGCAGGATCGGCGGAGTACGCGGCGGCATGACCCGCTCCGCTGACCGTCATCATGTCCTTGTACTTCGACCCACATGCTCTATATAGCGTGTGCATCATCTCATACGGTATCAGCTGGTCTGCGTCGCCGTGTATGAAAAGCATGGGAACCTGTATTTTCTCTACCGCGGCGGATGGGTTCATGTCATCGAGCGATGCGCCTATCTTCCATCTGCATACGATACTCATGTCCTTCAGTACCGGCGATATGGCTCCCTCCGGGAAGCCGAACATCGTGCGCATCTTGTACGCAAAGAGCTCCTCTGCGCTCGTGTAGCCACAGTCCTCTACGATACCGGTGACGGCAGGCGGGGCCTTTGCCCCGGCAAGCATGGCTGTCGCAGCGCCCATCGAGACGCCGTGCAGGATGATGCGCGCCTCAGGATCGACCTCCTTTATGCGCTTTGCCCAGAGAACGATGTCGTCGCTCTCGAGTGCCCCCATGGTGATGTAGTCGCCCTCGGAGCGCCCGCACGCGCGAAGATCCGGTGTCAGCACCTCATAGCCGTGAGCTATGTAGTCTGCCGCATAGTACCATGTGTCGCGCTGCACGCGCGCGTATCCGTGTATGAGTATGACCCACTGATGTGAGCGGCGCTCTGGTGAGAAGTGCATTCCGCGCAGCTTTATGCCGTCGTCTGCCTCTATCGTCCATTCCTCGGTGCGCGCCGTCGGTGCCTGAGGGAGGTTGACCTTCTGGTTCATGATCATGGTATATCCGACGGGAGGATTGGCTCCGTTGCGCTTCAGCGCAAAGTCCGCGATGTAGCTTCCGAGGTACCAGCCAGCCGGCAGTATGATGACTGCTGCCGTCACGATAGATGTGATGACAGCCGTCAGTATGACAGATATGATCGTTTTTTTCATGCTGCAATACCACGTCATCAGTTTTTCTCCCAACCAAATTTAGCAAAGACGGGCAGATATTGCAGCCTCTCGAGGAATGATTTGTTCGTGTTCTCCGTATGGAAAACCGGCTCCCTCTCTATGGCGTAGATGTTGCTCCCGAGGTCGACATTGCCGTATTTGATCGTGAATGCCGCCTTATAGCCTTCGTCCTTGACTATCTGTCCGATATGGAGGTTGTACGTCCCCGTCGGGTAGGCGATGAAGTCAGACTCCTTGCCCAGATGGTCGCGGATGTCCCTTCGCGCGCCGGCAAGCTCACGCCGCAGCTGGTCATCGGTAAGGTCTGTGAGTGAGCGATGCGTGACTGTATGCGACTCGATGCTGATGCCGTTCTCCTCGAGCTCTGCTGCCTGCTCCCAGGTGAGATAGTTCGGGTAGCGTCCCACGAAGCCCGTCACGACGAATATCGTCGCTTTGAACCCGTATTTCTTCAATATGGGGTACGCGTTCTTGTAGTTGTCGCGATAGCCATCGTCGAATGTGATGAGCACAGGATTATCCGGCAGTGGTCCCCCTTCGGTGAGCGCCTTGTAGAGCTCATCGGGCGTAATCGTGTTGTAGCCATGGTCATGGAGGTATTTCATCTGCCAGTCGAAATCCTTTGGCAATACCGAGAGCGATATATTCATATTGTCTACCTTGTGGTAGTTCAGCACGAGGATCTTGTACCCGGCTGCTGTCTCCGATATGCTTTCCGCCGATGTCTGCTCGCCGTGCGGCATATATATGAATGCTGCAAAGATGAGCAATGCTGTCAGTACACCGGCTGCAAGCTTCAGCTTATGAGTCAATTTCCCAGCTCTCTTTCATTTGTCACACGGTTACGGCCAGAGGTCTTCGACTTGTATGTGGCAAGGTCTGCCCGCTTGAAGAATGCCTCTGCACTATCATGGTGCCAGAGGCTGACGCCGACGCTGCATGTAATCGTGAGGTCATCATACAGTGCGGCACTCTTTACGCGGCGGCGTATGAGATTTGCGAAGTCTGTAGCTTCATCGAGTGATTTGCCGACGCAGAGCACGACGAATTCTTCGCCGCCCCAGCGTATGAACTGCTCCCTGTCGAGTACCGATCTCACGGTCTCCGCGAAGCCGCGCAAGACGATATCGCCCACGTCATGGCCGTATTTGTCGTTGACTCTCTTGAAGAAATCTATATCGAACAGTAGCATCGTCAGCGGTTCCTGTGTCTGCTCTGCCAATGCCATGGCTTCTTTCATGGAGATGTCGAA
>OMZT01000068.1 GCA_900315615.1 uncultured Veillonellaceae bacterium
GGAAACATATCAACGGGTTGTATCTTGTCTGCATGATATCCAAAGCCCTGCATGATGGCTATATCTCGTGCCAATGTCATCGGGTTGCATGAAACATACACTATACGATTCGGCTTCATCGCAGCAAACGTCTCAAGGACTTTCTTCGTACAGCCTGCTCTAGGTGGGTCAACAACGATAACATCAGGACGCACGCCTTTGTTATAAAGGCGTGGCATCTCTATAGTAGCATCCCCCGCGATAAAATGAACGTTATGTATATTATTCTGTTTTGCATTCTTCTTTGCATCTGCTATTGCTGGATGAACGACCTCTATGCCATATGCCTCACGGCACCTTCTTGCCAGATAAAGGGTAATAGTACCTGTACCGCAATATGCATCTATGACCGTCTCATTTCCCATAAGTCCAGCATATGAAAGGGCTGTTTCGTATAGTCTCTCTGCCTGTGCTGTATTTACCTGGAAAAATGAACGTGCCGATACATGAAAGATAAACTCTCCCAGCCTTGCCATCATGGTCTCCTTACCCCAAAGCACTCGTGTCGCCCGGCCGAGGATAACGTTGTTATGATATGTCTGCACATTCTGCTGGATACTTACAAGCTTTGGCAGGCGATGCCTCAAAAATGCCACGAGCTCTTTTTCACGCGGTATATATTCCTTATACGTCACGAGCACCAGCATCAGTGCTCCATCCCTGCCCTCGCGTCCGACAACATGGCGCAGTATGCCACTATGCTTATCTTCATCGTACACTGGTATCCTGAACTTTGAAATTGCCTGATGCATAACCTTCAATATCTGATTATTACCTGAACTCTGTATCAGACACTTTTCCGTGTCCACGATATGGTGGGATCCTTTTCTGAAGCATCCAATGACCGCCTTGCCATTCTCCCTGCCAGCAGGGAATTGCATCTTATTACGATACGCCCATGGGTCCTCCGCACCAATGACAGGCAGCACGGCTACCCCATCACTGCTGTCTCCTTCTGATACATTGAGCTTTCCAATATGTTGCATCGCGCCTATGACTGTTTCGCGCTTCATATCGAGCTGGGCATCATACGACAAATGCTGCAGTTGGCAGCCGCCGCACTCAGCGTAAATAGGACAGGCAGGCTCTATACGGTCAGGAGATGGCTCAATAATCTCTTTCAGCCTTGCCCGAGCGAAAGACTTCCTTACGTCTGTTATTATGGCGCTAACTCTTTCATGTGGAAGTGCTCCAGGAACGAATATCGTGAACCCCTTTATACGGCCGACTCCCTCTGCAGCCTCTCCCAGCCTGTCTATATCAAGTTCGTACACTTCACCCTTCTTGACAGGTTTATCAATTTGCCGTACTGTATTTCTTTTCACGCTTGAACTCCACTTTCCTCAACAAGTCTACAGGATTATTCAAAAGGACCTCTGCCCCATTCTCTATAAGCTCTTTTTTATCGCGGAACCCCCATAGCACACCTACCGGCAGGAATCCTGCATTGCATGCCGTCTGCATGTCCACTCCGGAATCGCCCAGATAAGCTACTTCAAACGGTTCCACGCCAAAATGCTGTGCTATTTCGAGCGGTTTTTCTGGATCGGGCTTTCTTTTTGTGCCAGGTGTATCTCCACGTACTTCCTGAAATGTATTCTCATCAAACAGGATACGCGATATAACATCAGCCGCCTCCTGATGCTTGTTGGTACATATACCAAGTGGTATACCCCAGTCACGCAGCTCGCGCAGGACTTCAGGTATAGCATGATAAGCACGCGTTTTTTCAAGGTAGCGCGATGAATAGATTTTTTTGAACTTTGCCAATGCCTCAGCGACGAAAGCATCATCCGCAGATTTTTCTTTTGGCAACGCACGTTCTACTAGTTTTCTAGAACCGTTCCCCACAAAATACTTGTATTCATCCTCATCATGCTCTGGATACCCATACTCCTTAAGCATGATATTCACACTGTCCGAAAGATCTGCAATGGAATTTACTAGCGTCCCATCCAAATCGAAAATCACTGCCTTATATTTCATCCGTATTGCAGCCCTTTCTATTTCTCATCATCCATCCAAGTACGATTCAATGTTTCCATATATAGGATATATGATCATCTATCAAAAAGATTTCCTTTTGCGCTATACTGCCTAACTGTCTTACTTCGTGAAAACGCTTTCATTTTCCTTTATTTAATCAAATTCTAAGCTAATATTTCTCACTACCCATGTCAGCATCACTTCGTGTTAAAAAAAACAGGAAATGCAAAGAGCATTTCCTGCCTTATGAATAATTATCAGCCTAGTTTTTCTGCAAGCATCTTGTTTACGACCTGTGGATTTGCCTTCCCGCGGCTAGCTTTCATTACCTGTCCTACGAGTGCACCGATGGCCTTCTTGTTGCCGCCCTGATAGTCAGCAACAGGCTTTGGATTATCTGCGATTACCTTATCTACTATGGCCTCTATTGCCTTTGTATCCGTAATCTGCACGAGTCCCTTATCCTTCACGATCTTTTCAGGTACATCCTTCGACGACCACATCTCTTTGAATACTTTCTTAGCTATCTTGGATGAAATCGTGCCTTTTTCTATCAGCTTTATCATTCCGGCTAAACGTTCTGGCTCTACTGGACTATCTTTGATATCCAGTTCTTCTGCGTTGAGGTTCTTAGCCAGGTCACCCATCATCCAGTTTGCAATGAGTTTGGCATCAGCTCCAGCAGCAACGGCTGCATCGAAATACTCAGCCATAGCACGAGATGACGTCAATATTCCAGCATCGTAATCGGAAAGACCATAATCCTTTTCTATACGTGCACGGCGAGCATCTGGAAGTTCTGGGAGCTCCGTCCTGTATTTTTCTATCAGCTCATCACTTGTCACGATAGGGGGAAGATCTGGCTCCGGCATATAACGGTAATCGTGCGCGTTCTCCTTGCTACGCATGGAAAGAGTGATTCCCTGTGCCGGATCCCATGTACGTGTCTCCTGACGTACAAAGCCACCTTCATCAAGCACCTCTGTCTGACGCTCTATCTCATAGTTTATAGCATCGACAAGTCCCTTAAACGAATTGATATTCTTCATCTCTGTGCGCGTGCCAAGTTCCTGACTGCCAACCGGGCGGAGAGATACATTGACATCTGCACGAAGATTGCCCTCTTCCATGCGGCAATTCGACACATCAATATACTCCATGATGGCCTTGATCTTTTCCATGTAA
Source organism: uncultured Veillonellaceae bacterium (assembly GCA_900315615.1). GTDB lineage: Bacteria > Bacillota > Negativicutes > Selenomonadales > Selenomonadaceae > RUG114. Next base: position 3,211 of record OMZT01000068.1, read on the forward strand.
GCGCGGGCTTCTTCAGCAGAGCGCAGATCCGGCTCAGAAACGATTTCAAGTAGCGGAACACCCGTGCGGTTGTAGTCTATGTCCGAGCTTGCCGAATCCTTGATTGTATTGCCTGAATGCACGAGCTTGCCCGCATCCTCTTCCATATGTATTCTGGTCAGACGGATTGTCTTGCGACCTTCAGGTGTATCGATATCAACATGCCCATGAATGGCGATCGGCAAGTCATACTGTGACGTCTGCCAGTTTTTCGGTAAATCTGGATAATAATAATTCTTACGGTCGAACTTACTATACTTATTGATCTCACAATTCGTTGCAAGCCCAGCCTTTATGGCGAACTCAACGACACGTTTGTTCACGGTTGGAAGCACCCCCGGAAGGCCGAGGCATACAGGGCATACATGGGTGTTCTGATCTGCGCCAAACGTCGTAGGGCAGCCACAAAATATCTTTGTCTTTGTCTTGAGCTCACAATGAATCTCAAGACCTATCACTGCTTCATAATCCATCTTCACACCTCCTTAGAGTTCAGGCAGGATGTTCTTGTCATCCTGGCTCTGCTCATATGTATATGCCGCACGTATCAAAGTAGCCTCATCAAGCGGCTTTCCGATGATCTGTAATCCAATAGGCATGCGGTTGCTGCTGAACCCACATGGCACGGAGATACCAGGCAGTCCAGCGAGGTTCAATGGAACGGTGCATATATCCATCAAATACATCTGCAGAGGATTGGTTATAGATCCGATCTTGTATGCTGGTGTCGGTGCTGCCGGTGTCATTATGACATCAACCTGATTAAATGCATCCGTATAATCTTTCTGTATCAGTGTACGCACTTTCATGGCTTTTAAGTAATACGCATCATAATATCCTGCAGAAAGCGCATAGTTACCTATCATGATACGACGCTTCACTTCTTTGCCAAACTTTGCCGTACGGGTGTTAGTCATCAGCTCGACGACATCTATACCATCCACGCGCTCGCCGTAGCTCACACCATCATAACGTTCCAGATTCGTAGCTGCCTCAGCAGGTGCAATGATGTAATAAGCAGATATAGCATACTCGGTATGAGGCAGAGATATCTCTCTGACCTCAGCACCCATATCCTCGAACTTTGAGATAGCATTTCGCACGGCCTTGCTGACCTCTGCGTCTATGCCATCTGTAAAGTACTCCTTAGGAACACCGATCTTGAGCCCCTTAACATCTTCGACAAGAGACTTTGTATAATCAGGAACTTCAGCAGCACTCGATGTAGAATCCATCTCATCATGACCGGCAATAACATTGAGTATGTTCGCGCAGTCTGTGACGTCCCTCGTCAGGGGCCCTATCTGATCAAGCGATGATGCATATGCCACGAGACCATAACGTGACACCCTGCCATATGTCGGCTTCATTCCCACAACACCGCAAAATGAAGCCGGCTGACGGATAGATCCACCCGTATCAGAGCCCAGTGCCCAAATCGCAGAGCCTGCCGCAACAGCAGCTGCGGATCCACCAGAGCTGCCACCCGGCACGCATTCCAGTCCCCACGGATTATGTGTCATATGATATGCTGAGTTCTCTGTAGATCCGCCCATTGCAAACTCATCCAGATTCGTCTTCCCAAGTATGACCGGGGATTCATTATTCAGTTTTTTCATTACCGTCGCATCATACGGCGGCACAAAATGCTCCAGTATCTTCGATGCGCATGTGGTTGTCACGCCATTAGTGCATATATTGTCCTTTATGGCTCCAGGTATTCCTGCAAGGAATGGTATCTCACAGCCTGATGCGATCTTCTTGTCGGCGGCTTCAGCCTGCTTACGGGCTTCTTCCTGTGTGCGCGTCAGGTATGCACCAACTTTTTCCTCTGTCGCATCGGTGCGAGACAGCACGTCCTCCAAAAGTTCGGCCGCACTGATTTCTTTTTTCTTTAGCATGTCATGAAGAACATGCGCTGGCTTATTATAAAGCAATATATTTCCTCCTTTGCGGCATTACTCTTCTAATACTCTAGGCACCTTGAAATACCCGTTTTCACGAAGCGGCGCATTCTGCAGTGCCGCCTCTCTCGGAAGAGTTTCTCTTACTTCATCTTCACGAAATACATTCTGTATTGGAAGCGCATAAGTGGTAGGCTTGACGTCATCTGTCGGCACACTCTGTAGATTATCCATATATGTCAGGATTTCATCGAGATCCTGGATTGTCTGCTCCTGATCCTCTTCGGGTATGCTGAGCCGTGACAGTACAGCCACGTTTTCAATATCTTTTTTCGTTACTTTCATATGTCACCATCCGTTCTTTGCTATGCATACTCTTTTATCAACTGCACATCAGTTGATAAGAAATATCTTCAATATTATATCACAATCACGCTATCGATAAAATCCCATAGTAAAGATTTTCCGTTTTTAGCTATTTGATTTAGGTAC
>OMZT01000155.1 GCA_900315615.1 uncultured Veillonellaceae bacterium
CGTATGTCCTCCTTTGCCACGTAGTCATCCAGCTCCGCATATATCGTCGTCTTTCCCGCACGCGTTTCACTGCGGACCTCTTTGAGTCCCGGTATATCCTGTATCTCACGCTCCAGCTTATCTGTCACCTGATCCTGCATTTCCTCTGCACTGGCGCCAGGCCACGAAGCAGAGATGACCATCTCACGGATCGTATATGTAGGATCTTCCATACGCCCAAGTTCTTTGAATGCAACGATGCCACCTATGGCCGTGATAACGATGAAATACCAGACCAGGACACGGTTTTTCAGCGAAACCTCGCTAAGATTTATCATAATCCGGCCTCCGAATCACCAACACGCACACTCTGACCCTCATGCAGCTTATGTACGCCGGCAGTCACAACGATATCACCATCAGAAAGTCCATCGACACGCACCGTGTTGTCACCGTACTCTTCAACGGACACATTCTTTAAAGACACCGTGCCGTCCTCGCCGACGACCCAGACACTGGGCGTGTCACCTGTCTGATATATAGCCGTAAGCGGCAGCTCCGCAAGCTCCCCACCGCTCCCCGGCTTCGTGAGCGATACACTCGCTGTCATGCCGAGGCCAATGCCCTGCGGCAGTTCTGGTACGGACACACGCACGCGGTATGTGCGCGACACCTTATCAGCCATCGGGGCGACCTCTCTTACCATACCCTCTACAGACGCGCCGTTGCTGCTCCAGAACGTCACCTCTGCACGCATACCTGGCTGGATACTCTCTATATCACCCTCTGGAACCTCGATTTCGACCTCAAGCTCATCTGTCTGGACGAGCTGCAGCGCTGGCGTACCGGCAGCCACGACCTGCCCTGCCTCCACGTTCACGGCAGAGATCACGCCCGACGCATTCGCTGTAAGGTTCGTATATCCGAGCACGTTATGTCCCTCAACGGACTGTGCAACGGCATTCTCATAGGCGGCCTGAGCTGCGTCATAGCTCGTCTGGTACTGATCGAGCACGGCAGCCGATACAGCCTCCTCATTATAAAGCTCTTGATATCGCCTGAGATTGGCGGCCGCAAGCGTCAGCTGAGCCCTCGCCGAGGAGACAGCCGCGTCGCCCTGATTGGCCTTCTGCACTGCGTCTCTGGCATCTATCACCATTAGCACATCTCCTGCGCTAACCCGATCGCCGACATTCACATTGCGCTGCAATATCCTTCCTCCCGTCTGGAATGCCAGCGCAGTCTCATACCTGCCACGAACGGTACCAGAATACTTACCAACCGCACTCCCGTTACTGAGTGATACCGTCTGCGTCCTCACAAGCTGTGGTTTTTCCGCCTGCTGCCCGTTATTACCGCAGCCAGCGGCAGACAATACCATCATAACAGCCGCTAAAGCTGTCGCTACCGATTTCCCATACCTCATCATATGCTACATCCCTTCATATATGAAATCATCTGCCGCATGGAGCCTTAGGCAACCCGCGTACGATCATATCGATATCCGCATTGCGTGCCCTTCCGCTCACATGCCCAAAAACATCGAGGAACGCTTTCCGCTTAGCATCTTCCACACCCTCAAGCAGGTAATCCACCCAGCTGGTGCAGATATTCCTCAGGAAAGGCTCTGCCGTACGACCCATCTCAGTCAGTGACAGACGCTTCATGCGCTTGTCTCTCTGATCCTGCTGACGGTAAAGATATCCCTTATCCTCGAGGCGCTTCGCCGCACGGGTAATCGCCGCCTTATCCACCTGGAGGTTCTCTGCCGCGCTATCCTGCGACTCACCGTCCATACGTGATATATGAAGGAAAAGCACTACCTCCATATATGTCAGGCCTAACGGGCTGGCAGCATCGGCGACATATCCTTGCGTACGACGCTGCAGCACTGCAAAGGATTTCGCAATCTCCATCTCGTCCATGTCATCATGCCTCATTTCGTTGATATTATCAACGATAATTATATCATAAGCATATAGATTGTCAAGACAGCAAAAAGACCACCGCATACAGTTCGTACCACTCTGCGGCAGCCTTTTCATCAATGGCTGAAAATCTTATCACGAGGTCAGGTATTATTAGCAATAATGGCACCGACGATAGCACCGACGACGTAGGCCGTATTCACATCGCCCTGTGAATGCGTATTATTGTTGTCATGATGGTGTCTCCTATAATCTTCATGGTGCCTCCTGTCATGTCTGTCATCGTGATGGGCATGATGATGGGACGACAGATTCACATACTCCGTAGAAGGCACTGCCGCCTCAGCGTGTGCCGCAAGAGATGTTCCCCCTACACCCAGCGTCATCATGCATGCCAGTGCTGCTGCCAAAAATTTCTTTCGCATCTCAATCAGCCTCCCATTTCAATACCTATACGTACCCTCATTTCATGTCGTTTGTGTTGTTGTTTTATTCCATGCTCGTATGATACATTCCGATGATAAATATGTAATTAATGTACGTTAAAGCATCCGTTAGGCTTTCATTCAGCTTTGATTAACCTTTTCACTTTTTTCCAGCATCTATGTAAAACTTTATTTTATTCGGTATTATATCTTTTTTCCTTTGGCATATACGAAATTACTAATGTATACAGTATTTTGACTTTACATTATTCGCCGACCCTGCTATACTCTACATATGCGCAAAAGCGTAACTATAGGGGGAATCATCATGGACATTGAATTACTATTAAAAGAAGTAAATAATTTCGTGTGGGGGCCGATCATGCTGGCATTACTCGTTGGCACCGGCATATTCCTCACGATCAGGCTGAAGTTCCTGCCTTGGAGGAACCTCGGATACGCGATAAAGAGTATTGTCCGCCGCCGTGACCAGCATGGTGGAGACATATCGCCGTTCCAGTCGCTCTCTACCGCACTCGCGGCAACGATCGGCACGGGCAACATCGTCGGTGTCGCTACCGCAATGGTACTCGGCGGTCCTGGCGCGCTCGTATGGATGTGGATCAGCGCGGCATTCGGTCTCTCCACGAAGTATGGCGAATCCGTCCTCGCAGTGAAATACCGTGAGAAGAACAGCCGTGGTGAGATGGCTGGCGGCCCGATGTACGCCATGAAGAACGGCATAAAGAACAAATATATCGGTCATGGCTTGGCTTGGCTCTTCGCCGCATTCGTCGTGCTCGCTTCATTCGGTATCGGCAACATGACACAGGCCAATTCCATCGCGGGAGCCCTCAATACGAGCTTTTCCGTACCACATGCAGCCGTTGGAGCAGTACTCGTCATCCTCGCACTTTCCGTACTGCTGCGCGGTATCAAGTCCATCGGCAAGGTCTGCAGCGTAGTGATACCGTTCATGACAGGATTCTACTTCATTACATCCGTCATCGTCATCGCTGTGAACTATGCAGCGGTGCCGGCAGGCGTTGCTGAGATGTTCCGCATGGCATTCTCGTTCGACTCCGTAGCCGGCGGCGTAGGCGGCTCCATCGTAGCGACCGCGCTCACCTCAATGCGTTGGGGCGTTGCGCGTGGCGTATTCTCAAACGAAGCCGGTCTCGGCTCTGCCCCAATAGCTGCGGCTGCCGCACAGACTGACCACCCATCACGCCAGGGCTATGTCAACATGACAGGTACTTTCTTCGATACGATGATCGTCTGCATGCTCACCGGTCTCGTCATCGCCTCTTCCGGTGTGCTCGGTACACGCGATGCATCCGGCGAGATTATCTCCGGTGCCGCACTCACGATCTCTGCATTCTCGACCGTATTCGGTGTTTATGGCAAGTACATCGTATCATTCTCTCTCGCCCTGTTCGCCTTCTCAACCATTCTCGGCTGGGAATACTACGGTGAGAAAGCTCTTGAATATCTCATAGACCGCCGTCCAGTCATCATAGGCTACCGCGTGCTCTTCAGCCTTATAACCTTCGTCGGAGCCACCATGACACTAGACGCCGTATGGAACTTCTCCGATACGATGAATGGTCTTATGGCCATACCAAACCTCATCTGCCTGCTGATCCTCTCGAAGGATATCGCAAATGAATGCTTTGAATATCAGCGCGATGTCGTCGTAAAGGAAAAAGCCGGCGAAGAAATCGACTACAAGCTTGACGAAGCAAAAGCTTGATAAAACCCAAA
>OMZT01000037.1 GCA_900315615.1 uncultured Veillonellaceae bacterium
TCCATTCGTCTCCACCTTGATACGTATCCCGCGCTTCAACGCGTGACGCTCGAGGCTCTCCGCCGCCATATACGTATGCGCTATACCAGTCGGACAAGCCGTCACAGCAACCACGAAAGGCGTCTTCGTCCGCTTCGGCACCTCGTCATCTCCGGACGGTCTCATCCCGCTGATCTCCTTCGTATCGATGATCGCGCGAAACTCCGCCTTCGTCTTCGCATTTATCAGCGACTCCTTGAACGCCGGATCCATCACCATGATGGCGAGCTGAGAAAGCAAAGAGACATGCTCACTATCCGCCCCATCAGGTGCCGCGATAAGGAAAAGCAGCCTAGCTGGCTTGCCATCTATCGCCTTGAAATCCAGCCCATCGGGCACCGTAATAGCCGCCAAAGCCGCCCTCGATACGCCAGCAGACTTCGCATGAGGCATAGCTATACCATCACCCATCCCGGTCGAGCCACGCTCCTCACGATGAAGCACGTCCTTCGTATAGCGCTTCCTATCTGTGACAGCGCCACTGCACTCCATAAGTGATATGAGATGCCGTATCGCCTCATCCTTACTGCACGGACGCACCCCCAGCTCTATAGACTCATCCGCCAGGAGATCGGATATGCGCATACCCATCATCCCTTCCTAAACCACACAAAGCCCCCTGCCATAGCAAAGGGCAGTCATCTCTCAAGCATCTTGCGCAAAAGAGCCTCAGCATTCTCGCGCGTCGCAAGCTCATCGCTATAGACAGATGCCGACCCCGTCGCGACACCGGCATAAAAAGCCCGCTCCAAGTCGCCCGTCTCCTGCAAGCTTGCCAAGAACCCCGCCAGCATCGAGTCACCCGCACCGACAGAATTCACAAGCTCACCAGACGGAGCCTTTACACGGAGCATACGCCCATCCTCAGTAACCATCATAGCACCACTTGCCGCCATAGAAATAATCACATTGCGCGCGCCCTTCTCCTGCAGCTTGCGGGCATACGTCTCCGTATCCGCATCATTCGTGATAGATACCCCGAAAATATCGCCCAGCTCCTTCTGGTTCGGCTTCACGAGGAACGGATGGAACCTCAGCATATCCACTAGGAGATCCTTTTCCGCATCCACCACGACACGCGTACCCTCCGGCACATGGCTGCAGATACGCGCATATATATCATTTGGCAGGCTCTTTGGGATAGACCCAGCCAGCACCAGCGTATCAGCCGCATCAACGAGACTCAGGCGGCGCATCAGATCCTCCTGCGCCGTCTGATCGATAACGGGACCGCGCCCATTGATCTCCGTCTCCTCGCCCGCCTTCGTCTTCACATTGATACGCGAAAACCCATGCGCCAAATGCACAAAATCCGTATATATATTGCGGCTATGCATCTCACGGCGTATCTCATCACCAGTAAAGCCAGCCACAAAGCCGAGCGCCACACTATCATGACCGAGATTATGCAGCACGATCGACACATTGATACCCTTGCCGCCCGCCTTTATCTGCTCATAATCAGCACGATTGATCTCGCCAGGCGTCAGCTTATCCATGCGCACTATATAATCTAGCGACGGATTCAGCGTCACTGTATATATCATATTTTTGCCTCCCACATCGTACAAATCTATTCATCTCAAAAAACCGGGACATATACATTCAACATGCCCCGAATGAATGTCTAAAAACCCCATTCTGTATAAATTATACTTCCACAACCTTTCATGGTCAATCAAATTCTTACATCATACACGTAGTCGTCCTTTGTGATTTCTCATACAGATAGATTTTTTCTCCCAGATAGTGTATATTAAATATATAAATCATACAAAGAAGGGAACGTGAACCACATGGATGAAAAACGACCAGCAAAAGAAGTAGCCGAAAAAATGGCCGCAGACATGCGTGATCCCGTACACGCCAAAAAAGCAGCCATGAAGCTGCACCCCAAAAGGCCAATGTCATTCTACGTGCGCAAATACATCATGCTCATCCTCGGAGCTGCAATAGCCTCCATAGGGCTCGAGCTCTTCCTCATACCGAACAACATCATAGATGGCGGCCTCGTCGGCCTGTCCATCATGGCACAGGCGATCTTTAAGCAGCCATTCGGCCTGTTCCTCACACTGCTCAACATACCGTTCTTCTACATCGGCTACAAGCAGATAGGCCGCAACTTCGTACTAGCAACCATCTTCGCCGTCATCTGCCTCTCCATCATATCCGGGCAGCTGGCATGGCTGCCGCGCTTCACAGAGGACCCGTTCCTCGCAGCCATATTCGGTGGCATCATAGACGGGCTCGGCGTCGGGCTCATCATACGCTTCGGCGGATCGCTTGACGGCACCGAGATCGTCGCCATCATCCTCGACCGCAAATCCGTCTTCTCCGTCGGCGAAGTCGTCATGTTCATCAACCTGTTCATACTCTCGGGTGCAGGCTTCCTGTTCGGCTTCGACAAAGCCATGTACTCACTCGTAGCATACTTCGTCATCGCCAAAATGATAGACGTCGTCGTAAAGGGACTCGACGAATCCTACGCCGTCATGATCGTAACAGACGAGCACGAAGAAGTAGCCGACGCCCTGCTGCACCGCCTTGGAAGAGGCGTGACATTGCTCTACGGTGAGGGTGGCTACACCGGAGATGAGAAAAAGATCCTCTACAGCGTCGTGACGCGCCTCGAAGTCGACAAGCTCAAAGAAGTCGTACTCGACAAAGACGAAAACGCCTTCGTCACCATCAACGCCGTGCACGACATCATAGGCGGCAGATTCAAGAAAAAAGCCATACACTAAAAAA
>OMZT01000168.1 GCA_900315615.1 uncultured Veillonellaceae bacterium
ATTTTTTATAACATTTTTTAGACTTTCAGGAAGGAAAGATGGCAAAGTCCGACGAAGTAAAAAAAAATTAAGTATATCATCGAAGGGTGTGTATCCGTCGGAAGAGGGGAAATATATGGCAGATAAGGGTATCAAGAAGGCCATTGTTAAGATAAAGGTTTTTGGCGTAGGCGGTGGCGGAAATAATGTTCTGCGTCGTATAGCACAGGATACGGAGCTCGATGTCGAGCTGATCGGTGTGAATACCGATGCCAAGCAGCTGGATGTGCTTGAGAAAGCCGGAATAAAGACAATTCAGATCGGTGAGAACATCACGAAAGGGCGCGGCACCGGTGGACATGTAGAAGCTGGACGTGAGGCGGCCGAAGCAGATAAGGAGAGGCTGCGCGCGGCGATGGATGGTGCACAGCTCGTATTCGTGACGGCTACGATGGGCGGCGGCACTGGTACCGGCGCGGCACCGGTGGTGGCTGAGCTCGCTAAAGAGATGGGCATACTGTCCATTGGCGTCGTGACTACACCATTCATGTTTGAGGGGTCGAGAAAGCGCCGTACTGCAGAGGCCGGAGTCGTGAGGATGCAGTCCCTTATGGACGCGCTGATCTCCGTCAAGAATGACAATCTCCTGAAGCTGCCTGGCAACCGCCAGCTGTCCATGGTGGATTCTTTCGGCGCGTCAGATGATGTGCTGCGTTCAGCAATACGCTGCATAGCCGAGCTGATATTGACTTCTGGCGTGATAAATGTCGACTTCGCAGATCTCACGTATACGCTCCATCAGAGTCCATCGAGCGATGCATTGCTCGGTATAGGCGAGAGCAATGGGTCTGCTATAGAGGCTGTCGAGAGAGCTGTAGAGAGCCCGCTCATAGATAAATCCCTCGAGGGAGCGCGTGGCGTGATAGTGAATATCACGGGCAGTGAGAAGCTGACGTTCTACGAGGTGAGCGGCGCAGCACAGTATATCTTTGAGAATACGCATCCCGATGTGAACATGATACTGGGTGTCGTACTGAATGATGATCTCGGTGATAATGTACGTGTCACGATCATAGCGACGGATTTTGAAGATGCCGAGGTATTGAAGTCTGGCGATAAGGAAAAGAAGGAGCCAGAGAAGGCACCTGCACACGACGACTTCGAACTGCCACCGTTCATGAATGGTGGTGCGGGAGCAGGATTCTCAATCCCTACGTTTGGGACGCCAAATGATAAAAAATGACGAATTAACAGGGGAGGGCGTTGCTCTCCCCTGTTTTAGACGGAGAAAAGAAGATGGACGAACAGTTTATGAGATCGTCGCTCGTGCTCGGGGAAGCGGCGATTGAGCGGCTCAGTGAATGCACGGTTGCGGTGTTCGGTACGGGCGGGGTCGGTTCTTTCGTTGCGGAGGCGCTCGGGAGGATGGGCGTCGGCCATTTGGTGCTGATCGATAATGACGTGGTGGATATAACAAACCTGAACCGTCAGCTGGTGGCACTTCATAGCACGATTGGCAAGTATAAGGCCGATGTGATGAGAGATCGCCTGCTGGACATTAATCCAAATGCCGATGTGAAGGCTGTCAAAGAGTTTTATGAACCAGGTCTGGCTGGTAGGTTCTTCGAGGCGGATTATGACTATATCGTCGATGCGATTGATTACGTGCCGGGCAAGGTAAGCCTGGCTGAAGAGGCATATAAGCGCGGTATACCGTCAATCAGTTCCATGGGCGCAGGCAACAAGCTCGATCCGACAAGGCTGCAGGTCGCGGATATATATTCGACGAGCGTTTGTCCGCTTGCAAGGGTCATGCGCAAGAAACTTAGAGAGCGCGGCATCCCAAGGCTTAAGGTCGTGTATTCGACGGAGAAGCCCATACATAATGATGCCGGTGTGCCGGGCAGCGTATCTTTTGTCCCATCGGTAGCAGGGCTGATCATCGCAGGAGAGGTCGTGCATGGACTCATAGGAAGCCTCTGGCCGGTCTGATCGTAGCTGAGAGTACCCAAAATTAAGCGCCCAGGCAGGAAAATACGTGCTTCGTGCATAATATCCATATGAGGGTTTATGGCATCATATGCTGCCATGAGGAGGATCTTTCCAGAAGGGGGATTGAGCCCGGTGTGTGCAAGGAAAAATAGAGCCTGGTCTCCAGAGCTGCGCCAGGTGCGCAGGTATTTTGACCTACAGAAAAGACTTACGGATAATTATATGATCCTTGTGGATATAAAGAATGATACGGCTCTTCTGTCACGGAATTTCTTGCAGGATTTCGGTGTCAGAGGCGATACGATGAGCCGTATCCGAGGGGAGTGGCTGGCACTCGTGCATCCCGATGACCGCGATAAGGTAGAAAGTGATCTCGGGAAGCTGATGAAAGCGACGCGAGACGAGGGACGCGACGTTTATTATCGGGTGCAAGATGTGCATGGCATGTACAGGTGGCTCAGATGCCGGGGCGAGGTCGCTGTGGATGGCGACGGTCGTCCTGTGGCATATGCAGGCCTCCTGGCGAGCCTGAGCAGCGAGGGGCTGGCTGATCCCGTGACGGGGCTCCTCAATAAGCGCCCGTTTGAGGCAGCGGTGAAGAGAGCGCTGACCGATTACCGTGAAAATGGGAAAGGCGGGGCAATCCTTTTCGTTGGCCTTGATAATTTCAAGATCGTGAATGAGACATTCAACAGGTTTTTCGGGGATAAGGTCCTGCAGGAGGTCGCGAATGATATCAAGAAGCTCTTAAAGCCCGGAATGCGCCTGTACAAGCTAGATGGTGATGTTTTTGCGATGCTGTATCCTGGGGCTTCGCCAGAGGACATAAGTGAGCTGTTCGACAGCCTGCAGCGCAGCATCGGGCGTACGCGTACCCTCGATGGCAAGGAGTACTTATGTACCGTATCGGGTGGCACTGTATTCTATCCTCAGGCGGGAAAGGATTTTTTCGTGCTATATAAGCACGCAGAGGCCGCTATGGATCTCGCGAAGCGCGATGGCAAGAACAGAAACTGTATCTTCACCAAGGAGGCGTATAACCACTGGGTTCGCCTGCTGTCGAACAGGGAGACGATACAGGACAGTGTGCGTGAGGGCTGCGAGGGCTTCCAACTGTTCTTCCAGCCGATTGTTGCAGCTAACACGCGCCGCATGACGGGTGCGGAGGGACTCTTGCGGTGGAAGAATCCTAAAGGGCGCATGGTGGCGCCGATGGAGTTCATACCGATACTCGAGCAGACGAAGCTGATCATACCGGTCGGGCGGTGGATAGTGTCACGCGCGCTCGACGTGTGCCAGAAATGGCAGCGCGTGATACCGGATTTCACCGTGAACGTAAACGTATCATATGAGCAGCTCAAGGATCCGTCGTTCAAGGATTACGTACTGGAATCTTTAGAGGAGCGCTCGCTTGCCCCGTCCTCCATAAATATAGAGCTTACTGAGAGCTCGATCGTATCGGATTGGAAGTTCATGAACGATCAGTTCATATTCTTCCGCGAGCATGGCATAAAGATTGCGATGGACGATTTCGGAACGGGATATTCTTCGCTAGCTATGCTGAAGAATGCGGCATGCAATATCATCAAGATAGACAGGGCTTTCGTGAAGCAGATACTTGAAAGCTCGTTTGACCGTGATCTCGTGCGATACATGGTGCGCCTCTGCCACAGCATCGGTCAGGAGGTCTGCGTTGAGGGGGTAGAGGATGCCGAGACACTCGGCCTGCTCGAGGAAACGGGTGTCGACTACATACAGGGGTATTTTTTCGGACACCCAGAGGACGTCGATAAATTCGAGAGGGTATATTTGGAGGAATATAAGCACGCATAAATATGCGTCAGAAAGGAAAATCATGCCGAGAGATAAAGAAGAGGAACAGATCACGCTGCTAGGAAAGCAGGGCGTGAAGTATGAGTATGAATATGATCCATCGGTGCTGGAGACGTTCGATAACAAGCACCCGGATAATGATTACTGGGTGAAGTTCAACTGCCCGGAGTTCACCAGCCTCTGCCCGATTACGGGACAGCCGGATTTTGCTACGATATATATTTCTTATGTACCGGATAAGAAGATGGTAGAGAGCAAGTCACTGAAGCTGTACCTTTTCAGCTTTAGGAATCATGGTGACTTCCATGAGGATGTGGTGAATGTCATCATGAAGGATCTGAAAAAGCTGATGGAGCCGAGGTATATCGAAGTATGGGGCAAATTCCTGCCTCGTGGAGGTATCTCTATCGACCCGTACGCGAATTATGGCAAGCCGGGCACGAAGTTCGAGAAGATGGCATGGCATAGGTTTGAGAATCATGACATGGCAGGTATGGACAAGGTGGACAACAGGTGAATATATGCACTGCCTGAAAAATGGCGGTGCTTGATAAAGATATGCCGTCCCTTAGGGGGCGGCTTTCGTATGAGGGGAGTGTCTATGATGCCGATGTACAAGAAGATCTTTGCGACCTTTATAGTTGTGGTATTACTCGTCTTTGGCGGAATAGCCGCCGGGTGCTGGATGCAGCAAGATGAAAAGGAGCTCGATGCGGCAGATACGCCCACGCAGCAGGAGGAGATCGTAGCGTATGTCACTGGTGCGGTCGAAAAGCCGGGGCTAGTGAAGCTGCCTGCGGGTTCCAGGGTGTCAGATGCGGTGAACGCAGCGGGTGGGCTGTTGCCGACGGCCGATAGTACATCCGTGAATATGGCGAAGAAGCTCGAGGATGGTGCGCAGGTGAATGTCCGGTCTCAAGCGAATACGGCACCGGCTGCAACGCAGGCGGCAAAGGGCAATGATGGGCGGATAAATATCAATACAGCCGACGAGAAGGCACTTGACGAGCTTCCAGGCGTAGGTCCTGCAACGGCAAAGCGCATCATAGAGTACCGTGAGTCCAATGGCCCCTTCGCAGCACCTGAGGATCTGAAAAAGGTCAGGGGTATAGGAGATGCGAAATTCGAGAAGATGAAGGACAAGGTCGCGATATGATCCAGGAAGGACAGCATCCGCTTCTCTTGGTGAATGCCATGTGGGCGTCGCTTGCCATTGGTATTGCTGCAGCGGAATATCTCGGTATAGGTGCAGTGCCGATGGCAGCGGGAGGTGTCATTGTCGGCATAGCTGCATTGATACTGGTGATACGCAGGAGCCATCTTGCCGTCGTGTTTGCAGCGTTGATGTTCTTCTTCATGGGAGCTTCGCGCTTTATGATGGTCGACACGCTGCCTCAGACGGATATATCCAGGCTGCACGGGGAAACCGTCAGGGTGTCTGGAACCGTGCAGGAGGCACCGCATATATCCAGGGGACGAGATGGCAGCCGCAGCATGAGGCTGCTCGTCGAGGCACGCCATATAGTGCGTGGAAGGGATAAGGTGCCTGTGTCCGGAAAACTTTATATTTATACGTATGTGCCAGAGGGCAGGGAGCTGCCTGACGTGCGTATAGGAGATCATGCGCAGGCAGATGGGAAGGTGCTTCTTATCTCTGGATATGGCAACCCGGGACGGATCGATACGGTGCGCATGGCGCGTGCGAAAGGCATCACCGCACGGCTCAATGCGGGTAAGAGCGGTGTCAGCGTAGAGCGCGCGGATGAGCTTTCTTTCCTGAGGTGGAGTGAGAGCGTACGGCAGCATTATCGCGGACTCATGGAAGATGCAATGCCGCCGGAGGATGCGGCGGCCGTGTTCGCCATGCTGTTTGGCGGATATGATGGAATCAGTCCGGAGCTTTTGGAATCGTTCACGGCAACGGGCATAGTACACATATTGTCGGTATCTGGCTCGCATATCACGCTGCTTGCGGCTTTTGTCAGTATGATAGGTGCGCTGCTTTGCTTGCGTAAATGGGTTACCGCTTGTCTTGTCATCCTTGTCATCGTA
Source organism: uncultured Veillonellaceae bacterium (assembly GCA_900315615.1). Lineage (GTDB taxonomy): Bacteria > Bacillota > Negativicutes > Selenomonadales > Selenomonadaceae > RUG114. The sequence goes on from OMZT01000168.1 coordinate 5,857, forward strand.
GTGTATGGCGTGCTTTCTGGCTGCGTACCGCCGGCACTTCGCGCGGGTGTCATGGGCGGGCTGGCATATATCGCTATAGCATCCGGACGAAATAGCGACGCGCGTTACCTACTGGGGCTTTCCGGTATCGCTATGCTGCTCGTCTCGCCTTTCCTCCTGTTTGATGTCAGCTTTGAATTGTCGTTTGCGGCTACGGCGGGGCTTTTGTACCTTTCTCCTATTATTGCAGCAAAGCTATCATTCCTTCCGAGATGGATAGCTGGCGCGCTGTCTGTGACGATAGCGGCTCAGCTGTTTTCTTTGCCGGTAATGGCGTGGTATTTTCATCAGGTTTCAGTGAGCGCACTTGCAGCAAATCTCCTTGCGGTACCGCTTCTCGAGTTCATTATCGTGCTCGGCCTTATGGCGGGGCTTATAGGCATGCTGGTGCCATTTATCGGTAAACTGGTGTTCCTCCTTGACAGCCTGATATTGGGGCTGGCTTTTGATATAACGAGGCTATTGATGAGGCTGCCTGGCAGTCAGCTGTTCGTGCCTACGATGGACCCCGTGATGTCTGCGGCATGGTATGCGGTGCTAGGTGCTGCTGCCTTGTCCGATGAGATGCGTGGTAGATTATATGCTCTCGTTAGGCGGCGTGCAAAGGTATTGGCTGCCGCGATGGTCTTGGCAGCAGCGTTCTCGTTTGGATGGTATATGACGCGACCGGCGGAGCTTGCCATGCATTTCATAGATGTCGGACAGGGTGATGCATGTCTTCTCGTGACACCGCATGGCAGAGCCGTGATGTTTGATACCGGTGGTACGGATGGTTACGATATCGGTACGAGGGTAGATGTGCCGTATCTCTTACACTACGGCGTGAGGAGCCTGGACATGATATGCCTTACACATGCGCATATGGATCATGCAGGCGGTGCGGGTGGTATAGTCGGTATGATGCCTGTCGGGACGATCATGACCGGGCATGAGCCGAGGGAAGAGTACCTGTCTAATATGAAGCTCTCGGAGAGCACGGCCTCTATGCAGCATTTCGTTACCGCAGAGCGCGGCAGCCGCATGAGCATCGATGGAGTGACCGTGGAGGTGCTGTATGCACCAGAGGTATCTGGCGGGTCGGGAAATGAAGCGTCCGTGGTGTATCGCGTAAGCTATGGAAGAGCATCTTTCCTCATCACGGGTGACCTGGAACAGCCGCAGGAGGAAAAGCTCCTGTCGTCTGGCGTGGATATACATGCGAAGGTGCTGAAGGTGGGACACCATGGCTCTGATACGTCGAGCTCAGAGACGTTCCTGTCGGCGATTAGTCCGAGATATGCGGTGATAAGCGTAGGACGTGATAACAGGTTCGGCCATCCAAAAGCGAAGACGCTTGAAAAGCTGGAAGCAGCTGGCATCGATGTGTATCGTACTGATGAGGATGGAGCAGTGGTTTTTTATACAGATGGAAAGCATATCAGAATGGAAAGTTTCTATAAACATTAGCATCGAGCTAGAGGATTTGAGTTGGACTATGTAGAATAGACGTTATATATGTTGTATTTTGCTTAGCATCGAAAGGCGGCGCGGCCGATGGGTGAATGGGAGACGATAGGTGCCGATCTTGACAGCCAGACGAAAGATTATCTCACGGGTGTTATGAATCTGGGATATTTCATGGAGAGTGTCCCGGAGGAAATGGACAGGCTGCATAGAGATGGAAAGACCCCTGCGGTCGTATATTTCAATATAGAGAACTTCAAGACATTCAATGAAAAATATGGTTTTCTGACGGGCGATGAATATCTAAAGGATATAGCGGGAATCATCAGCAGTGAAGTAAAGACGGGATTCGTTGCGCGATTTTCAGAGGATCATTTTGTTGCTGTCACAGACGCGGATGATTTTAGCAGATTCATCGAGCGTATACACGAGCGTGCGCACAAGATACAGCGCGGTCTTGTCATGGAGGTCAAGGCGGGCGTATATATCATGTCCGGGCGAGTGGATGCCGCGGCGGCCTGCGACTATGCGCGTCTTGCTTGCTTGAGCGTGCCGCATAGGCAGGAGCACGTGTACAGGGTGTATGATATGGAGCTCGAAGAGCATGCCAAGCGCCGCGACTATATCATGAAGAATCTTGATGAGGCGCTGGAGAACGGCTATATCCATGTCTATTTTCAGCCTCTGATACGTGCTTCGACCGGCAGTGTGTATGGTGCCGAGGCATTGTCCAGGTGGATAGACCCGACATATGGTTTCATGAATCCTGGGATATTCATATCTGTGCTCGAGCAGACGGGCATGATATACAAGCTTGACAGCTTCATGATCCGGGAGATATGCCGTCATTACAGGAGCAATGAGGATAGGGGCGTGAAGAATGTCCCCGTTTCCGTTAATATATCGCGTGTTGACTTCGAGCATGGGGATATGCTGCGAGTCATCGAGGTCGCCGAGAAAGAATTCAAAGTGCCAAAGGACATGATTCATGTAGAGGTGACGGAAAGCGCACTCAACGAGGATCCTGTCATGCTCAGACGCGAGGTCGAGCGTTTCCAGGAGCACGGTCATGCCGTATGGATGGATGGTTTCGGCAGCGGCTATTCGTCTTTGTCATTGTTCCATGAGATGAGCTTCGACCTCGTGAAGTTTGATATGGCTTTTCTGCGCAATTTTGATAAGAATAAGAAAACGCGCGGAATACTTATGGCTCTCGTACATATGGTGAAGCAGCTGGGCGTGCAGACTCTTGTCGAAGGTGTAGAGACACCTGAACAGGTCGATTTCCTGCGCAGCATAGGCGTGGATAAGCTTCAGGGATATTACTTTTCTAAGCCTATACCGGCAGAGGAGATAGATGCATGGGTTGCAGAGCATGATGCGTGCGGTGAGAGCAGAGATAACTGGTCATATTATGATGCCATAGGTCGGGCGGATATCGTTATGCCATCATATGATAATAGCAGCGAGGGAGCACTTTCGTGGCAGACATCGGCAGCTATCATCGAGTACAGGAATGGAGAGCTGAACCTGCTTAGTATCAACCAGGCAGGTATCGATTATTTCCAAAAGAATGGATACAAGGGATTCGCGGATATCAGGAACGAGCTTACGATATCGTGGCGACCGCTCAATAGACGCATCATCCAGGCGGCAGAGCGTGCCATCGCTAATAATAGCAGTACCGAGTTCGATTTCGTCAATCACGGTAAGTATGCCATGATTACGATGAGACCGATTGCACATAACATACAGAACGGTTCATACGCGCTCTTGCTTACGATTATGGATGTAGGCCAGATTAAGGTAAGGGAACACGAGGAGAACAGTGATAATCTCCTTCGTCAGCTTTATACCATGTTCAATGAGGTAGACCTCATCGATGTGAAGAATGATATGGTGTCTGGTGTGTTCCAAAGCGAAAGCTTCAACAATCAGATTTACATGCAGCTTGGCGTCTCTTCGGTGGTACGTTCGTTTGCTGATGAGTACATACATGCAGATGATCAGCAGAAATTCCGCAAGTTCTACGATATGGCGACAATAAGGGAGCGCTTCGCACATACGCAGGAGGGATTCCTGTCAGAGATATTTCGCGTGAAGTCCGGCGAGCGTTATGAGTGGAGTGTATTTACGATACATATGCTGGAGCCTTTGTCCAGTGATAGGTTCCTTTCATGTGTGTTCCAGATATACAGGGATATGGGAGAGATGTCCGGTATCGTGTTCCCTGATGTGCGCAATGAGCATGAGCGTGAAATGATAGCGATGAATGTATCAGAGCGCATGAAAAGAGAGAGCAGCCTGTGGCGCAGCCTGATCACGATGAGCGATGTACATGTCTTTTGGAAAGACCGGAACCGTCGTTTCCTTGGCGCTAGCCGCTCATTCCTCGACTATTATGGATTCCATTCGGTGAATGAGATCATAGGCAAGACGGATGAGGATATGCACTGGCATGTTGATCCGATACCATTCCAGTCTGATGAGATGGGCGTGCTGAATGAGGGATGCTCAACCGTGAACGTTCGTGGCAGGTGTATATCTCATGGTCAGATCAGGACGATCATCGCATGCAAGAACCCTGTCATGGAGCATGGCAAAATAGTCGGCCTCGTGGGATATTTTCGCGATGTCACTGATATTGTCGGTGCTGATGGTGATACGCCGAAGAGCTTGGAGATGAAGGACAACGAGACGGGGCTGCTTAATTACCAGGGACTGTGCAATTCTTTGAATCAATATCAGATAAGCTTCGGACAGCTGGATATGGATTTCATGTTGATGTATATTTCTATCGATAACTTTGCAGAGATAGAGGAAATGACGGAGTGCGGCTCTGGAGCTTTGCTTTCTACTGTAGCGTCATATCTAAGATATACCATGCATAATGAAGGTATCGTGGCACATTATGGCGGTAACGTGTTCGTATGCGTCATGCAATTCGAGGATGTAAAGCAGCCAGCTGTGATCAGAGATGCGATATCGGAGAAATTCACCAAAGCAGTGATGGTCAATGGCAAGCGGGTGAATATGCCGGTCTCTGTTGGGAGCGCGGTTTACTCTGAGGTGGAGGATGTGCATCATCTCATAGAGCTAGCTAGACAGCGTATGCGCATGGCGCGCGAGAAGAAAGGTGTGGACATCAATTGAATTTCTCATCGTTCATGGCAGCACTGAGGAAAAAGCCGGATACGAGGGTTTTCCTGCTGTCGGGCGAGGAGGAATGGTATATCCAGTACGCATATAAACAGATATTGAAACTTATAGGCGATGATACTGGCAGCGGAGTCGATACGGTTGAAGGTGCGGCTGATACGGACGATTTGATTGAGATGTTGGAGACTGCACCATCGATGTTCACGTCTATGAATGTAGTCCATCTGAAGGATACGGTCCTTTTCAAAAAACAAGGTGGGAGCAATAAGAAGCTCGAACGTTTCATAAGGTACATCCCGTCTATTCCGGAAGGCAGCCTGCTGATCATGACCATGCACGGAAAGCCCGATAAGCGCCGCAAGCTGTATAAGACGGTGGAAAAGGCGGGACTTGTGCTCGAATCAGATGAGCTGAAGCCATGGAACTGGAATGATGGCGGATGGCTGGAGGATCGGCTGCGGAATATGGGCAAGAGCTTCGACCGTAATGCATATACCTACTTCACATCGGTAATCGGCATGATGAAAAGCATATCATTATCACTACTTGAGCGTGAACTGGAAAAGCTCGACATTTATACCGGAAGCCGTAAGAAGATTACTGCAGAGGACATGCGCATGGTGATGTCTGGCATACCAGAGGTGTCGGCATTCGCTATGCTTGATGCTATAGATACACATAACACTGCCAAGGCTGAAGCGTTGCTACTGAGACAGGTACGAGATGGCACGTATCTGCCGGTATTGATTGGGCTCATAGTAAGACATGTGCGCCAGCTTGCACAGACGCGCTGCTATATGTCAAAAGGCGTGCGAGGAAGGGCGCTTGCTACGAAGCTGAAGCTTCATCCGTATGTAGCGGAGAAAGTTGCGCGTACGGCAGCAGCCTTTTCGGATGACTGCTTGCGACATGCGATGCTGTCACTGGCTGACGCCGATTATATGGCAAAGACGGGACGCGGTGACATAGAATTGCTGGAGATAGTGATCCTGAAGCTATGCAGAGGATGATTAGAGACCGCTTTTTAGCGGTTCTTTGAAATGTAAACCGATACACAAGACAGGAGGAGCAATATGAAGAGGATAGAATTTCTTAAAGCAGCTGGCGTGGCGGCGATCGGAACGATGGCTCTGTCTGGTCATAGGACAGAGGCGGCGGGATTTAACGGGCTCAAGATAGATTGCTTCGGTGACTCTACGACATGGGGCGCGAACGGCATGCCGGATGGCGGTGGAAACGCCATCGCATGGCCAGCAAAGCTCGGTACTATCCTCGGAGCCGAAACGCGGAACTATGGCAAGAAGGGCTCACGTATCGCTGTGACATCCGGTCGTAATGACAGCTTCATCGAACGCATGCCGATGGTCAAGGGGGACGCGGATATCGTGCTCGTCATGGGCGGCGTGAATGATTTCCATCACGATGTGCCACTAGGTGACGAGAATGGCACGGATGTGCATACGTTCTACGGCGCGCTCAATACCATGGCTGTTCATCTCATAGAGCTTGCACCGACAAAGCGGATAGTATTTATGACCCCTATGAAGAACAAGTATATGAAAGAGGGCAAGAGCTATCCTGATTCGTTCACGAAGAACGGGCAGGGGAAAGAACAGGAGGATTATGCAGAGGCTGTAATGGAAGTGGCACATCATTATGGCATTCCAGTAATAGACCTGTTCAACGAGAGTGGCATATCGCCGTTCATACCGTCCCAGCAGAAGCTCTACATGCCAGATGGACTCCATTACAGCGAAGCGGGCTATGAGAGGCTGGCTCATACGATCGCAGGAAAGCTGTCTTCGATATACAGGTGATCTATGGATAGGAAGAGCATGGATGCTTTATGCAGCGCACTATGAATCCGGGCGGCAGACCGCTACATATGATGCGACGTATTAAACAATCGTGATTCGATGGTCAGCAACATGCCGGTGATGCTCACAGTCGTATAACGGGATATACATAAGAAATGCCCAAGACGGTTTTTCGTCTCGGGCATTTTTGGTGTTTATGAGATGCTGCTAAGCTGCAGGGACCAGCGTCGATATGATCAGTAGATGCGCTCTATATCGAAGCCAGCACTCTTCATGGCTTCTGTGATACGCTGAATATGTGCTTCGTTGTAGGTCTCTACCGTTACTTCGAGCACGACTTTCTTAAAGCTGTCCGTAACCTTTGCCTGATTGTGATCGAGCTTTATGACGTTAGCGTTTTCGTCTGCAAGTACCTGCGATACTTTCAGCAGCTGTCCAGGCTTATCCGGAAGCGGAACTGCGAAGCAGAATACTCTGCCGCGCGCGATCAGTGCCTTATCTATGAGGGCGGATATGGTTGAGATGTCTATGTTGCCGCCGGATATGATGGGGACAACCTTTTTGTTGGAGAACGGAAGCTTGTCAAGAGCCGCGAGCGAGAGCACGCCTGCGCCCTCTGCTACGAGCTTATGCTTCTCGATAAGCGAAAGGAGAGCGCTCATGATTTCCATTTCTGAGACGGTAATGATATCGTCGAGATACTTGCTGCAGAAGGTATATGTGAGGTCACCAGGCGTCTTTACGGCACAGCCATCGGCTACGGTATCGACCGTATGGAGGGAGGATACATGTCCCTTTGAGAATGACGTCTTCATGCAGGCCGCTCCGGCAGGCTCTACGCCGATAACCTTGATATCCGGCTTGACGGATTTCGCAGCAAATGCGACGCCGCTCGCGAATCCGCCACCGCCAATCGGGACGAGAATAGCGTCGACGTCTTTCAGCTCATTGATGATCTCGAGCGCTGTCGTTCCCTGACCGAGCAGGACCTTGAGATCGTTGAACGGGTGGACGTATACGTAGCCCTTTTCTTTCTGCAGCTCAAGGGATTTCGCATATGCGTCATCGAACGTATCACCTGACAGGACGACCTCTGCACCGTATGCGCGAGTCGCCTCAATCTTTAAGAGAGGCGTCGTAGCTGGCATGCAGATAACAGCCTTCACGCCGAGATGCTTGGAGGCGAATGCAACGCCCTGCGCGTGATTGCCGGCAGATGATGTGATGACACCGCGTGCCTTATCTTCATCTGACAGCTGACTGATCTTATTGTATGCACCGCGGAGCTTGAACGAACCGGTATTCTGCAGATTTTCTGGCTTAAGCCATACACTGTTTCCAGATACCGACGAGAAGAAGGGGCTTTCTATGAGCTTCGTGCGTTTTGCAACGCCCTCTAGCTGTTTTGCTGCCTTGTATACGTCAGCAATCGTTACGGAGGCGACTTGCTCTTCTGGAGACAAAGGTCTCTTCGCTGCTGGGGTTTTCTTCTTTTCTGATGCCATGATTATACCTCCAGACATGAAATGGATATCCTGCACAGTTTTGGAAAGGTATGCACTGTCATATCATTTACATGTATTACATGTGAACTTTTATCAGGTGCTTAGGAAGGGAACTTTTGTCCCTTGCTGATGTATCACATTCTATCATCATGTGATATAAGCTGTCAATGAACAGCTTATGCAAAAATCTCATGTATTAAGGAAGCTAAATAAAGAGGATTTCATGTGAAGTTCGCGAATTATTACTATATAGGAGGGGTGGACATGAAATACGAGAGAATCCTGGTGGCAGTGGACGGATCACCAGTGGCTGAGCGCGCTGCGGTATTCGCGGCGGATATAGCCGAGTCTCTTGGCGCTGTCATGGATCTTTTGTATATCTCATGTTTCCCCGAAAGTACGAACGAGCCTCTTGACGAGGTGTCATGGCTTCCTGATAGTGTAATGCGCTCGACTATGCGCGAGGCAGAGGAGGCGTTCTCCCATGTGCGTGGACTGCTGCCGGAAAGTGCGCTGCGATATGAGCATGAGCGTTCGGGAGTACCAGCCGAGGAGATCATCGCGTTTGCGAAGGAGAAGGGTGATAGCATTATCGTGATAGGAAGCCATGGACTTGGACCAGTATCGGGGCTTATACTTGGCAGCGTTAGCCAAAAGGTTGTAGAAGAGGCACCATGCAGTGTCATTGTAGTGAAATAGTCATATGTTGTGCCACTTTTATTAGCGGCATTTGAAGGGGGTTGTTCTTATGTTCGAGAATATTCTTGTACCGGTTGATGGCTCTGAGGGATCTGATCGTGCTGTTGCGGAGGCGATATCGGTAGCGCAGACGTGCGGCGCCAAGCTGAATTTCCTATATGTTGCGAATATAAATCAGCTTGCGATAAATGCGTGCCTTTCCGACGCCATCCTCGAAGCCGTCAGCAAGGCTGGTAATGTGATACTTGACCGTGCTATGGAGATGGTACCGTCGGGTATCGAGAAGGAGGCTTTCTCTGAGACGGGGTCGCCGGCGGTAGTGATACTTGATTTTGCGATGAATAATCCTACAGACCTTATCGTTATGGGCAGCCGTGGGCTCGGAGTGGTTAAAGGCGTACTGTTGGGCAGCGTAAGCCAGTATATCGTAGAGCAGGCAAAATGTCCGGTACTCGTTGTGAAATGATTTGTATGCTGAGCTGCCGTATAGGAAATCCCTGTGCGGCAGTTTTTTTGCGTGCAGCGGCTCTAAAAAGGATAGTGATGGATAAATGGCAGAAATGGACTATATGGCAAATGTACTCATAACATTACTTCAGGAGACTTTTTCAGGCTTTGCTTTTTCATATGATGTTGAAGATGATGTCGTATCATACTGGAAGGATGGTCATAAGAACCGTCGCATAGGTGTACGCGATGCGGCATGCAATGCATCCGGGATAACCCGTGAGCATGAACATGTCAGGAAAGCGTTCCTGGAAGCCTGTAATGGCGTCAGTGGCAGTATCAGTGTCATGGCAAGGCATGACGGTGACGAGGAGAGATATCGTGTCGCATGGATATCAGAGAACGGTAAGGTACGAGGGCTTGTCGTGCCGGAGAAGGACGAGGATGATTTTGACAGCCCCGATGGGTCAAGCTTAACGGCAATCCAAGATGAGGACGCATTGTCAGAACGCATAGATGACGATCTTGAAAAACTCGCCACAGGTGAGAAGGGCATTCTCTTTGAGGTCATGATAGACGGGTTTTCTAATATGGAGCGCTCCTTTGGCAGACGCAAGATGGACAACTATATGCATGCCGTAATGAACGCTTTGATGACGGATTTCAGGCTTCAGGATGTGATATGCCGCATATCAGAGGACAGGTTCATCGTATTTATGTGTGGTATGCTCACGGTAGATATCATAGAGCGCAGGGCACAGCGCATCATAGAGATCTTTATGCAGGAGAACAACGGACGTACAGGGAGGCAG
>OMZT01000040.1 GCA_900315615.1 uncultured Veillonellaceae bacterium
GGATGCCTATGCGGCAACGGGTACTTTTTTCAAAAATCCCGAAGAAACCTTGCGCTATGTTAACCGCCAAATGGCCATCATGGATTATAACTCCAGCATAAACGCAGCCGAGGCACATGGCGAGGAGCGTATGGCTAATCTCATGCAACGCCTTTATGCGGAAGGGCGTAACGATGATGCCGTCAAAGCCGCTTCAGATAAAACATATCGCCAAAAATTATATCAGGAATTGCATATCTGAACCTCGGGATGAAGAAGCTGGACAGCGAACCAGCGACCGACCAGCAGTACCGCGAGCTCAAGGGGCGCTACGACGACCTGGAGCGGCGGTATCAGGAACTGCAGGAGCATGCAAAACAGCTGACCGACATCCTCGATCGCGTGAGCCAGTCGCAGGGTAGATAACAACGAGGGCTGCCACACGTAACTTACGTGTGGCAGCTCTTTTTTTGTGTAACATATCTATGGTAAACATACATTATTGCAGTGTGTGGTATAATTTTGAGCGGGATTATTAGCGGAACATCAACAAGGTTATAAAAGTTTACAGATTTACATTTTATCTTGCGATAATTTATGCGTTATGTTATGATTTCTTTTATATGGATAATGATACTCAGGGAGGAGGAGTAAGATGGGGAGCATGGGATATCTGGGACCTTGTGGTACTCATAGTGAGGCAGCAGCTATTTTTGTGTCAAGAGCTATACACCAACAGGAGTTAAAAGGATTTCCAGATATATATTCTGTCATGCAGGCTGTTTCTGATGGAGAGGTTGATAGCTCGATAGTACCAGTCGAGAATTCTCTTGAAGGCTCTATTAACATAACACTTGATTTTTTAGCGCGTAATGATACGCTTGAAGTGGCTTGCGAGCTTGTCTGGCCAGTACATAATTATCTTATGGCTAAGAAATCATCATGCGTCCCACATACAATTATTTCCCATGCGCAGCCGTTGTCACAATGCAGAAACTATATAAAGTCGCATTTCCCAGCTGCGGATCTTGTGGCAGCTCAGAGTACTGCCCATGCTGCGAAGATGGTCTCACAGTCGGCAGATGATGAATGTGCCGCTATATGTACTAAACGCGCTGGAGACATGTATGGCTTGTCTGTTATTGCAGAAAATATACAGGATAATATGATGAATAGCACAAGGTTTTTTGTCGTGAAGAAGAAAACGTGTGACCATTTTCGTGTTGATATTTCATCGGAAGTCAATGACATGAGGGGGAAGGACAAAGTCATTGTGATATGCAAGATTGATGGATCTCACGCTGGTGCTTTGGCAAGCGTACTTGATGAATTCGCATGGCGTAAGGTCAATATGGTGCGTATAGAATCCAGGCCTGCAAGGACTAGGCTTGGAGAATATGTGTTTTTCTTTGATCTTGAAGCAGATGCGCCAGAAGGTGCTTTGGAGTCATCAATACGTGCTGTAGGGAAAAAATGTATATGGCTTAGGGTACATGGTCCATTTCCTGTAATGAACGTATTTCAGTCTTGAATATGTTGAATAGATGTAGGAGGAGAGATTTATATGGTAATCATAATGAATCCAGACGCGACGCGAGAGAACATAGAGAATGTAGTAGAAGTGATAGAAAATGCTGGTCTCGAAGCTAAGGTCATGGAGGGAACACAGCAAAAGATCGTTGGCGTGATCGGAGATAAGACAAAGCTCGGACAGACACCATTCGGGGCAATGGATGGTGTGGAAAAAAGTGTAGAGATATCGAAAAGCTACAAGCTTGCAAGCAGGGAATTCCATCCTAAGTCTACGGTCGTTGATGTGGATGGCGTCAAGATAGGTGATGGCAATTTCGTCGTTATGGCTGGTCCATGTGCAGTGGAATCGCGTGAACAGCTGTTTGAGGCTGCTGATATTGCAAAGAAGGGCGGGGCACAGATGCTCCGTGGCGGCGCATATAAGCCACGTACATCCCCGTATTCTTTTCAGGGTCTTGGTGAAGAAGGACTGAAATATCTTGCTGAGGCAAAAGAGCGTACCGGTTTGAAGATTGTTACCGAGGTTACTGAAGTAGAGACGGTTGAGCAGGTTGCATACTATTCGGATCTGTTGCAAATCGGAGCTCGTAATATGCAGAATTTCCGTTTACTGAAGGAAGCAGGCCGCTGCAATAAGCCTATAATGCTTAAACGGGGTATTTCTGCAACGCTCAATGAATGGTTGAATGCTGCTGAATATATCATGAACGAGGGAAATCAGAATGTTATACTATGCGAGCGCGGTATACGTACATATGAAACGTATACGAGGAACACGCTCGACCTGAGTGCTGTACCTGCGGTTAAGCATCTGTCACATCTGCCTATTGTCATAGACCCAAGCCATGGTACTGGCAAATGGCGCATGGTGAAGCCAATGGCTTTTGCAGCTGTTGCATCAGGATGCGATGGCCTTATTATGGAGATGCATCCCAATCCGGCTAAGGCGCTCTCTGATGGAGCTCAGAGCCTTACGCCTGAGAACTATTTATCATTGATGGATGGAGTAAAGAAGATTCATAGCTTCCTTGAAGATGAAGGTTTGCTTCTAAAAACCGTTTGATATAAAATAAATTGATTGCTGGAGCGTTGATTCCATATGCTTATATAGCTTGTGGAATCGACGCTTCTTTGTCTATGTGAATGGCAGGAAATAAAGTTCATGATATGGAAATATATGAATGAAATAGTATCTCGAAATAAGGGGGTGTAGATGTGAATAAGGAATACTTGATGATATACGCTGCAGCCTTAAAATACTATCAAATGGGTAAGTATAATGAAGCAGAGAAACTCATGCCTAGACTGCGTAATGTGTTGCCTGACTGGCCGCGTACAAGGTTGCTTGAAGCATATATAAAACGCGGAGAGAAAGATTACGTGGCAGAAGTTGACGAGTTGGAATCGATGCTTAAGGTGATGGGGCTTTATACAGCTTCCGACATTACTCCTATGGGACGGGCACGTAGGGACAAAGAGTCATTGAGCTTTGCTGCAGAGGCTTGGAGCATGAAGGGGTCCGCCGAAACAATGCTTTGCAGACCTAGGGATGCGGTATTCTCATTTAGGAGATCTGTACTGCTTGAGCCTGATATCAGTCAGAAGCTTGTGGAGATGAGCAATGCGATTTTTGCCGCTAATTATGCAAAGGATTATAGTGCGGTAGAGTTCCAAACGCTATATGCTCAGTATCGTGAGTTGCTCAGCTTGACCATAAAGCCGATGCCTCCGGTATTTTACAGTCATGACAAGCTGAGGATTGGATTCCTGTCCGCTTCATTAAGAAGACATCCTGTTGCGTATTTCCTATGGCCTCTGCTTCATTATCATGATCATGATAAATATCTTATGTATTGCTACCAAGCAAACGGTAATAGTGATGTTGTAACTAAGCTGCTTATGCGTGATACTGATAAATGGCGGAATATATCTGATATGGATGATAAGCGCGTCGCAGAAGTCATACGCAGCGATCAAATAGATATACTCATAGACCTTGATGGACATACAAGCGGGAATCGGTTGCCAGTGCTTGAGTACCGGCCTGCAACATTACAGATGTCAGGTATAGGATATATGAACAGTACGGGCATGCGCAATGTTGACTATTTCATATCGGACACATCATGTGGACGAGATACAGATGTTAATGATAGTTATTTCACTGAACGACTTATGGTACTCCCCCAGACGCATCTATGCTATGCGCCACTTATAAAGATGCCAGAGGTTAATTATGATATTGGGGAAAATATCGTATTTGGTTCGTTCAACAATTTCAGCAAGGTTACCGATGAAATGTTAGGCATATGGGCAAAGATATTGGAAAGAGCCCCACAATCGACACTGTTCCTTAAGAGCAGACATTTTGACAACGAGAAGATGCGCAGTTTTGCACTGAAGCGCATGGATAAGCAGGGGATAGACCCTTCGCGTGTAAAGCTGGAAGGCTTTTCTGATGATTATCTTGCAGAATATAACCATGTTGATATAGCGCTTGATACATATCCCTATACCGGTGGTATGACAACAGTAGAAGCATTGTACATGGGTGTGCCTGTCATTACAAGATATGGTAAGAGACATGGGACATGCTTTGGCTTATCAATCTTAAAAAACTGTGGGCTTGAAGAGCTCGCTGCAGATGACGCCGCATCATATATTGAACGCGCTGTAAGTCTTGCACATGATCGCAAGCTGCTCTGTGGTCTTCATTCAACCATTAGGGGTATGATGAAATCATCACCATTGATGGATGGAAAGCGGTATGCTGAGGCAATGCAGAATCAATTCGATGAACGTATTTGAAAGACCTGTACGGAAAAAAATCATGTTGTTCTAATGACAGACTATGTTTTATTTAATAAAACGAGACGAGTAAAAATATAGGATGAGTTAGAGCAAAAGGGGAGGACATCATGCGCATCAATGTATATATAGCTGCGGGACTAGCTGTGATCGTGTCGTTGCTGGCATGTAGTCCCGCAAAGGCAGAGGCATCCATAGTTGGCGATGTGATAGGCAATATTATACTCGGATCAGTACTTCATGATGGACACAGCCTAAAGGAGAGACAGGATGATATGCTGAGGCAGCTGAATAAGTCTGCTATGCTGCTGAATAGCTCTATGATTGATGTGATGCAGGTTCTCGATATGGATCCGGATATGATTGCTAGTAGAAAATTAGTCTATGAAAACCTAAAAAAGGACTCTCTGAATATAGACTTTATTGTTCAATCTGTAGCGATGCCAGTTCCGGCAAGCGATATCAGCAAAGCAGCTGACGCGATAATTGCTTCAGGGAATCAGGTTCGCATCCGTGATGTTGATGCTGCTATGAAGGAAGCCAAGAAAAAGCGTGAGATGTCTGATAAGGCAAGGCTGCTTGCCGGTAAGGATGCCGTATTCATATTGAAACATGTGTTTGATGGCAGTTTATCGCATGATGGTGGAAAAGATGCTGCAAGTGATGTGATCTCTATCATACAAACTGCAGAAAAGGCTAATAAACTGATAAAACAGCAAGACGCACAACGCAAAGCGTTGGATGCGGCACTTGAAAAGTATGAGAATCTTGAAGAGATAGCCGGTCCAAGCGAAGAGGAAGCTGAGCGCGAGATGGAAGGATGGACTCCAGAGTGAGCAGCAGAATGTATATGAAAAGCATAAATATATATCGTTTCAGTATATGTGCTCTGATTGTCACGCTCATGATCATGTGTGTACCGCAGCTTGGACTTTCAAGAGAAAAACCGGAGATATCATGGGCACAGGAGGTGTTTTCTGTCAGTGATGGAGGCCTTCTTGATGACACGTCGAGATGGCGTATATCATATGAAATTACCAAAAGGCTCGATGAGCTTGAGAAGAAGGGGAAGCTGCCGTTCAAATTAAAGACCGTCAGCGAAGAATGGAATGGTAGTACATATGGATTAGCTCCTATAGGCATCATACCTATCGTTGTTGCGGATACATCATTTGATTCTTCATATAAAATAGATGGAGTTACATTATACAAATCTATAATACTATCTGGATTGGACATCACGATTGCCTCTGCAGATGAAGAGAATGGAGGATGGCGCGTGCTGTACACGCTGCCACTTAGGACATACGTGGCTGTAGGAGCAGATGGCAGTAGGACAGAGCCTGTCAGTGCAGAGGAAAAGAGTCGTATATATGCAAAGATTACTGCGGAAGCAGTAGACAGGATCATGTTCCCTGGGAAGGTGATGGAGAACATAGAGGTGCGATCTGTCTTACCTGATACATGGCAGGTGACGGATGTAAAGATTTCATCAAAGGTTGCGCAGAAGCTTTTTGCTGATGACATGGAATCGGTAAAGGATATCATGGGCGGCTTCTACACCAGCAGCTTTCAGACTAAGAATGATGCTATAGTTTATCCTGCACGTTCGTCTGGACATTGGCAGAAGGATGCAGCGAGGAACCTATATGCATTGCAGCTATCTGGCCCAGGTGGCACAGCTAAGCTTTTTGCACCAGTTCCTAAGCATTCGGTTACATTGGAACTTTATGGCATAAAGAGTGGTGAACTTGCTGTAGGACAGGGAAAGATAGCTAAGAACATAGGGTATAAGGTTTGGATGCGATCTGATAAAGGAGAGTCAGTCACGCGGACTACGACCAGGCAGTTCTCCAAGGTGGATAGCGATGCAATAAACATTGAAACAAAAGATGTTTTCATGGAGCTTATGATAGGCGCTGCATCTGAGCTTGGCAGACGATAGATGATATTTGCAGCTGTATAGTCATGTGAAAGCGTGGTGCCGATATGTTTTTGGACAATAGAATGCTTGAACTGCTTAAGATATTTGCAATGATGTCGGTAGTTATATGTTTCATATATATAGACGCTCCACATAAGGCCGAAGCAGCTGACAAGGAATATACAATCGTGACTACTGAGGGGATTGGAGATACTGAAGAATCTGCGGTGATGAACGCTAGAAAGAGAGCGGTAATGCGTATGATTGTACAGCTTTCATCTTCAGGTACAGCAGAATCTATCATTGGTGAT
This sequence comes from uncultured Veillonellaceae bacterium, assembly GCA_900315615.1. Lineage (GTDB taxonomy): Bacteria > Bacillota > Negativicutes > Selenomonadales > Selenomonadaceae > RUG114. Next base: position 6,556 of record OMZT01000040.1, read on the forward strand.
ATCAATCCACTGGATTTTACAAGCGATTTAGAAATAAAGTACAAGAATAGAGATAAAGATAGTATTGTAGTTGTATGTAACGTGCAAGTCGATGACAGGTCTTTAGCTGCTGTTGTGAAAAGCAAGATAAGTAATGAAAGGCAGCTCGATCCAGCGACACGTACAGCTTGTTGTATTGTACGTACTGACAGCAGCCTAGACCAGGAGGTTATACAGTCCGCATTTTCTGCTGCTGCCCAGGAGCTAGGTATGGATGTCAGTACGAATGATGGGCTATATGTAAAATCAAGAGCTGTTGCAGGCTTGCCCTACAACGAATATGAAAAGGTGGCGCGTGCAGAAGTAGAGCATGATCCATCTATTACAATAGCGGTTATTGGTGATGTGCGTGTCGAGGAGAAAAAAGGGGAGATACCTGACCTGGATGATGACAGATATGGTAAGGCGGCAATATGTACTGCACATTTTATAATCGTGGATGCCATAGCAGGGAAAGACGTGTCCGAATTTACGCAGTCCTATGAAGTGCGCCGAGCCAGTATTCAGGAGGCACATAAATTGGCTGTGCAGAAATGTGCAGTGATATCTGCGAAGAATTTTGTAGATGTAATCATGAAATATTGGAAAGAAGCTAAGTAAGCGTATATGAAATACTGATGTATACAATTTATGCTGTACCAAAATATATTTGTGTGGTAAAATGAAAATTATCAGATAGATATTGAAGAGTCGTTTTCGTGGAAAGGAAGGATTCATTTGGGTAACCAGTTTGAAATCAATCCGAAGGTCGTCGAAGATGTAAAAGTAATATGGAATATTGCTAAGGAGAGGGAACTTCCAATAGCGATAGCAGTTGCTCAAAATTTTGATACGCATGCACCTAAGAAGCTGAGGATGTATGCTAATGGTGGGCGTATAGGGACGATCCCGCTGAATGGGAATGATCTGAAATATGCAATCGCAAAGCCAAGATATAACAATACACTGTATTTTGACTACCTGGATCAAGACGCACGCGGTCGTGTACCAGAATATTATGCTCAGGCTGATGGACAGCGTGACATACTAAAAGAGCCCGAATATCTTATGGATATGTGTGCTTTGACAAAGGGAAAATATACGAGCACGCAAAAGGACGTTAAAGACGAATATGCAATGGCAGAGAAAAGACTCGCAATAAGCAAGATGCTAAGCAAGTCTGAAAAGAAGAAAGCAAAGGGACTTGTTCTCTGTGACATAGCGTATTTCATGCCACCTGAGTGGACGGGGAGAAAAGGGAAAGCCGATTTCCTCTGCATTGATACCGCTAAAGGTGAGATTGGACTTCTGACACTGAAATGTCGTCGTGCTGCATGCATAGATGGAGAAGATGAGAAGGAGAATGGCCTAAGAGATTGCTTCAACCAGATGTCTGTTGCAATAGTAGAACATCAAGATGAGGTCGTTCGTGACTGCATTACCAGATATAATACCCTTGTTGACGTAGGAGTTATAGATGGAGAAAAGGCAGATCCGTCGATGGAGTGGAAATTGTTCATGGGCTTTATCTTCTACGCTGCCGGTGATTCTGAAATGCGTACAAAGTCGGATGCGATAAGTATATGCGAGCAGGAACTTATGGATACCGGTAAGTTTGCTGAA
>OMZT01000153.1 GCA_900315615.1 uncultured Veillonellaceae bacterium
GCGGCGTACTTCGTCATCTCGGCCGATGCGATGTCCATGTAGATGAAGTTCTCTGTGTTGCGGACGTACGGCAGGTAGAGCTCGCGCATGACTTCGAGCGCCTTCTCGTTGTCGACGCCGACGACGATGCGGTCAGGGCGCATGCAGTCAGATACCGCCGTGCCCTCCTTCAGGAACTCCGGGTTCGAGATGACATCGAATGTGATGTCGAGGCCGCGCTTGTCGAGTCCTGCCTGTATGGTCTCACGCACCATCTTTGCCGTGCCTACAGGGACGGTGGACTTGTCGACGACGTATGTGTGGCGCGTGATCGTGTCGCCTATCTCCGCTGCGACGCCTTTGACGTATTTGAGGTCAGCACTGCCATCTTCGCCCATAGGTGTGCCGACGGCGATGAAGCAGACATTGCATACTGCGAGTGCTTCCTTGATGTCCGTGGTGAAGTGGAGCGTGCCATTTTTGAGGTGCTCTTCTACCATAGACGAGAGGCCTGGCTCATAGATAGGTATCTGGCCTTTGTTGAGTGCCGCGATCTTTTTCTCGTCGACATCGACGCAGTATACGTCATTTCCCATCTCGCTGAAGCATGTACCCGTCACGAGTCCGACATATCCTGTACCAACTACTGCTATATGCATTATTTTTCCTCCATCTCTGCGTCATGCAGTGCATTCTCTATGATCTGATCCATATTGAGATATCTATATGTACCCAGCCTGCCGCCGAATGTCACGTCCGGCACTTCTTTCGCCATGGTGCAGTACTCTTCGTACAGCTTGCTGTTTTTCTCGTCGTTCACGGGGTAGTACGGCTCTAGCCCAGGCTTCCATGTGCGCGGATATTCGCGGCTGATGATGGTGACGGGGCTCTTTGTCTTCAGGAAATGCTTATGCTCCGTGATGCGCGTATATGGCACGTCTGCCGCGGTGTAGTTCATGCCCGCGACGCCCTGGAAGTTCTCGATGGGGAGTTCTTCCTCCTCAAAGCGTAGGCTCCTATACTCGAGCGCGCCCGCCTTCCTGCCGAAGAATTCGTCTATGCAGCCGGTGAAAACGGTGCGCTCTGCCTTCTCTCGCCAGCCGTCCCTGTCGTCTAGGAAGTCTGTATCTGTCTTGACCTCTATACCGTCTAAGAGGCGCTCTACGAGAGCCGTGTAGCCGTCCTCTGGTATGCCCTGCCAGCGGTCGTTGAAGTAGTTGTTATCAAAGTTGAATCTCACGGGGAGGCGTCTGATGATGAATGCCGGGAGCTCGCTGCAAGGGCGTCCCCACTGCTTTTCGGTGTAGCCCTTCACGAGCTTTTCGTATATGGTGGGACCGACGAGCTTCAGTGCCTGCTGCTCGAGGTTCTCTGGGGTGGTGTCCCTGTACGGTGCGCGCTCCTCTTCGAGGCGCTTTGCCGCCGCCTCTGGCGTCGTCGTGCCCCACATCGCATAGAACGTGTGCATGTTGAACGGCATGTTGTACAGCTCTCCGTGATAGTTTGCTATCGGGGAGTAGACGAACTGCCTGAGCGGTACGAGGCTCTCTACGTAGTCCCAGATCGCGCGCTTGTCTGTGTGGAAGATGTGCGGGCCGTATTTGTGTACGTCTATGCCCTTGACCTTTTCCGTGTAGATGTTGCCGGCGATATGACTGCGACGCTCTATGACGAGCACGCTTTTGCCGCGCTTTTTCATCTCATGCGCGAACACGCTGCCGTAGAGGCCGCTGCCCACGATGAGGTAGTCGTATTCTTTCACCATGCTTCGCTCCCATCCTGTATGCGGTATAGACGCTGCTGCCATGCCCATGCGGTCTCCATGATACGCCTGAGGTCATATGCAGGCTGCCAGCCGAGTATGCGGCGTGCCTTCTCCGCGCTTCCAATGAGCTCCGGCGGGTCTCCTGCGCGGCGCGGCGACTCTATGGCGTTGATGTCGCGGCCGGTGACGTCCTTTGCGACATCGATGATCTCGCGCACGGAGAAGCCCTTGCCGTTGCCGAGGTTGAACTTTTCGGAGCGGTCATGTTCCTTGATATAGCGGAGGGCGCGCACATGTGCATCGGCGAGGTCGCTCACATGTATGTAGTCGCGGATGCATGTGCCGTCCGGTGTCGGATAGTCCGTGCCAAAGATGTAGATCGCATCGCGGCGTCCGCTTGCAGCATCGAGCACGAGCGGGATGAGATGTGTCTCAGGGTCGTGCCACTCGCCGATCTCGGTCTCAGGGTCGCAGCCTGCCGCGTTGAAGTAGCGCAGTGCGCAGTAGCGTAGGCCATATGCGCGCTCGTAGTCCTCGAGTATCTTTTCGACCATGAGCTTTGTGCGCCCGTACGGATTGACGGGGTCCTGCGGCATGTCCTCTGTGATAGGCATCCCAGCAGGTACGCCGTATGTCGCGCATGTGGACGAGAAGATGAAATGCTTCACGTTGTGGCGCAGCATGGCATCGAGGAGGTTCAGCGTGTTGGCGACGTTGTTTTGATAGTATTTCTTTGGGGCCTTGACGGATTCTCCGACGTACGCATAGGCGCAAAAATGCATGACCGCGTCGATGTCGTATTTTTCAAAGACCTCATCGAGACGCGCCGTATCGGATAGGTCGCCTTCTTCAAAATGCCCCCATTTTACGGCTTCACGGTGTCCGTATACGAGGTTGTCGAATACAACCGTATCCTCGCCGAGCTTGTGGAGGTATTTGTTCATATGGCTGCCGATATAGCCGGCGCCGCCTGCGATAAGTATCATTTATATCGGTTCCTTTCCAAAACAAAAAGTGCAGGACGAATCCTGCACCATTATACAACTTTTTTTCTATTGTAGCAATAATCTGCGACGCGGCGCACTTTAGACCGTCTTTAGTATCTCTTTATATATGTAGCCTTCGCGCATGCCGGAGTCCGTGTATGTGACCGTGCGGCAGCCACATGCCGCAAGTACCGCCGACGCTATGACGAGCCCAGGTATGATGGTGTGTATGCGGTCTGGCACGGAGCGCAAGAGGAGGATCGTGCTCGCCTCGTCAGAGCTGCCTGCGCCAAACGTCTGCATGATCTCGGGCAGGCGCTCCGTATCCATCGCGCCGCTATCGCCGTATATCCCATGATAGAGCGCGGACAGCCCCTTGAACGTGCCGCCGATACCTGCCGCGGTGAGTCCCTTCGGCGCGGCAAAGCCACACTCTCTAAAGATGTGCGCCGCCTCTTGGCTCATGCTGTCCATCTCGTCGTGATCTGGCAGGAGCCCATGCGAGTACTTCGTCGCGAAGAGGAGCGAGCCCATCGGCATGCTGACCTTCTCGACGATCGCGCGGCCGCGGTAGTACACCGCCTCCGTACTTGCGCCGCCGATATCGAAGATGAGCCCCGTATCGTCCTCGATATTGTGCGTAACGCCGATAAAGTCATATGCGGCTTCGTCGCTGCCGGGTATCACATGCACCTCTATACCCGTGCGCGCGCGTATCTCTGCCACTGCCTCGTCGCTGTTCACCGCGTTACGGAGTGCCGCCGTGGTGAATGCCGTGGCATGTGTGATAGAGAGGCTGCGCAAAAAGTCCTGGAATCCGTCCAGCACCTCGACGACCTTGTCTATGCCGCGCGCCGTCATGCGGCCGTCCTTCAGATAGGCAGCAAGCCCCAGCAGGACTTTCTTCTTCGTAAGGAGCTCCATGCTGTCATGGTTTATGAGGTATATCGCCATCCTGACCGTGTTAGAGCCGATGTCTATGATTGCATGTATCAAGGCTCTTACCCCCATTCGTTAGCGTGTGCAACACATATGCGCATAAAAGTTTTTTCTATTTTACCACAAAATGGTCTATAGTCAAGGATTGCATTTGCTGGAGGCTCGTATTTACAGGACTTATCTTTGCTTATCAAGTATTTATAGAAACCCTGCCTTGATACGATGTTCTTTGTTGCTTCTTTTCTGTCATGCTTAGTCTCGCTTTTTTCATAGAATATATGATGCTCTGTCAACGATTATTGTATAGGATCAATTTTTTACAAGCATGATATGCACCCCTTAGTAGAACCTTGTTTTCATTGTCCTATCTAGGGGGAGCATATCGCACGGCAGGTTCTTTTTATACTTTTAATAGTTCCAACATGGTCGGTTGCGCTTGTAACAGTTTAAGCAGGTTGGATATTGCACGACTTGGCAGAACTTCACCCGATTCGTATTTTTGAAATGCCCGCTTACCACCGCCTAAAATGCACCCCGCAGCTTCCTGCGTTAAGTTTAGCTGCTTGCGGATAGCCCTGATATTGTCAGGCGTGAGCAGATGGTCGGCTTCGGCTTTCGCAATATGGAGTGCCTTGTCATAGACCTTCATATCGTCTTGTGTAAAGATGCCTTCATCATTATCCTTAGGAAACCACCCAGGCATGTCCACGTAAAACTTTATGCCCTTGTACTCATATTCAAGATGGCGCACATCGCGGAAAAGTTCTTCACCGGTTTCGGGGTTTTTATACACTTCGTTTTCCATCTTTATCACTCCTAGTTATTTTTCCTTAAAAGAGAGCAGTAAGAATTCCGAAATCATATCTTCTGTAAACTTGACATACAGCAGTTGGCCATTCCATGGCACATGATAAACATCCTGCCATATGTGACTGTCAGCATAGGAAGTCATGGATTTGTAAAACATTGATGGCTCCATGGTGCCGACGATATTTCGAATGTCCGTGCTGTCTAAGCCTAAATCTGCAGCTGTCTTTGTGGCTGTTCTTGTAATAGCGAACTGTGACTGTTTAAATTTATCAAGAATATAGGTCGGCTTGAATTTTTCCATTATCATTACTCCCACACCTATAATACACCATAATGGTATATTAGTCAATGCGGCATATGTTTCAGCAATTCACTGCCACACGTAAAACAGGAGTGCCCAATAATATCCATTGGAACGCTCCTGTTTCTTTTATTAGTGATGACACACCATCATCACACAAACTGGATTTTTAGCCTTTTCCTTATAAAGTGCGGACACTGGGAGATTCTGCACCCGTCTCAATCCGGCTTAGGTTCGACTGGCGGATGCCACAAATATCCGCCAGCTGGTTTTATGTAAGATGGCGATTTTGGTGGGCTTTCAGCAGCATCAGGTTTATCTCGTGCTCCGGTTGCAAGGTTTCCCATTCCATGCGGAACTCATCGTTTTTCAGTTTTTCCTCCAAGTATTTCTCGAAATCATCCATACTGATCATCCCTTGATATGATGCTGCAGCAAATATTGGTGACGATATTTTTCCGCTTCGAGTTCTCAGTCATATGCTACACGCTTCGTCGGATGATCGGTCAGGCTCTGGAGGGTTTTCGCGTGCCGACCCATATGCAGACGAATAGGCGGACGATGTGGAGCATCATCGTGCAGCAGAGGAGCGTCTTGCCGAGGACTCCGTAGCCTGCATCTTCGGCGCGGCGCGTCACGATGGACATGTAGTATAGCGTGATGAGGAATACGATACCATTGAGCATGCCGCTCTGCCATGTGGGAAGTGCGGCACCGCTCGCGAGCGACTTGACCATGATCCCTCCCGCAAGGCACTCTGCTATGACCGTCCAGAACACGCGCTTTGCAAAGTCAAGCTGTCCCAGCGGCTCTTTGAAAAATTGATACATCAGCTTGGTAAGCATAGTTTCCTCCACATCCCTTCTATTTTTGAAAATCTGCTACATGGCTTTATCCGCAGGGAAAAGGTCCTCCTCCCTGATCGTTTTCAGCTCATCATCTGATACGGCGGTAAGGTCTTCATTCAACAGGCCTATGCGCGCCGCTTGCACGCGCAGTGCATTCTCGAACATGTTGCGGACTGTGCGCCCGTTCGCGAAGTTCTCGCCGCGCTCGTCATATATGCGCCTAAAGTACCCTTTGGCTTTCTCTAGTGCCTCAGGCGCTAGCTCAAGGCTCCAGCGATGGCACATCTTCACAAGGATATCGGTCAGCTCATCGGGCGTGTAATCTGGGAAATCGATATATTTTTGGAATCTCGACCTGAGTCCTGGATTGTCGTTCAAAAATGCCTGCATGGGCGCTGTGTATCCCGCCGCGATGACGATGAGGTCGTCGCGGTTGTCCTCCATAAGCTTCAGCAATGTGTCGATGGCTTCGTGACCGAAGTCCTGCGGGGTATCGCGCTGTACAAGCGAGTATGCCTCATCGATGAAAAGCACGCCGCCCATGGCGGAGCGCACGACTTCCTGCACGCGTCCCGCCGTCTGTCCCGTGTAGGCGGCAACCATGCCAGCGCGGTCTGTCTCTATAAATGTACCCTTGGAAAGCACGCCGATCGCGCGGTATATCCTCGCGAGAAGCCGTGCGACGGTCGTCTTGCCTGTACCGGGGTTGCCCGTGAATACGAGGTGCAGCGCCATGGGCTCTGTCACGAGACCGCGCTCACGCTTGGCGCGGTCGACGCGTATCACATCGAGCATTTCACGGACGTCGCGCTTCACGCTGTCAAGGCCTGTCATCTCGTAGAGCTCACGCAGGAGGCTGCGCGCCTCGCCGTCTGTGCCCTCTGCGAATCTCTTGAATGCCTCTGGCTCTTCGTCTGGCGGCTCTTTATCTGGAGCCGATTCCTCCGGCGTCTCCGTATCCGGCTTTAGGCTGCCTGTGTCCGCCGCGCTATCGGCTTCGTCGGGCGCGGCTGGGCTGCCGCCATTGGTGCGGCTCTCCTTCGCGTCTTTTGGCGCGCTGCTATGCGTAGGCTGCTCATCTCTTTCACCATTGGCAGTGTCCTCGCCCGTATCGGATGGCGTTTCTATCGGCGTATCGTCATGAGGTGCTGCACTTTCATCTCTCTTGCTGCCTGCAGTGTCCTTTGGCTCTCTCTGTGCCTCCTCTGTAGCGTCTTCATGGGGGGCTGGCTTTTGGAAAGGGTCTTTTTCAGGCGTCATAGGTGCGCTATCTGTTTCGGCGTCTGCGATGATGCCGATGGCTTCGCCCCTGTCGATGGGCGATATGCCGTACAGCTTGCATGCAGCCGTAAGCCCCGCCATATACGCGCGTGCGTCATCTCTGCCTCTGTTTGATGCGTTCTGTGTGAACAGCAGGCTCGATATCGTCTCGGCTGCGAGCGTGTACAGCCCGGCTATGGTATCGAACTCATGCTCATCGACGACGCCGCCCGCCGCTTCTACGGCGAGCTTGAACCGTCCGATGAAGTCGAGGCTCTGCACTGGACTCTTGAAAAAGTCATGCGCCGCCTTCTCGCTTGAGTGTACGTACTCCGTATATTCGGCGGCGGTGGTGCCGCGCATGGCTTCGTTCTTTACCGCGGAGTCGACGATGTGGACGGCCCACGGCGATACACAGTGCCTGTCTTCGTAGTCGAGGTAGAGTGTATACAGGGACAGCTCTATCACGAGCATCTCGCGAAGGTTCGCTTTGCCGATGTCGAGTTCGTACAGCTTAGCCTTTGCACGCATACGGCGCCCCAGCTGCTCCGCCTCGCCATAGAGCCGCCCGATGAGTCCCGAGAGCATGCCGAGCATATTTTCCCTGAACAATGCGTCCTCTGTATACATGTCTTCACCTCCTGATAAGACAAAGGCCACGAGCCGCCCCGTGGTCTATGAAGCTTTGAGCTGTATTCTTTTAGTATGCGCCTTTGCTGTCGACAACGGCGCTGAACGTCTTCGCCAGATACAAGAGATCCAGCCATATGCTCCAGTTCCTGACATACCATTTGTCCATGGCTATGCGTTCCTCGAATGTCGTATCTGCACGTCCGCAGGTCTGCCAGTAGCCCGTGATGCCCGGAGGCGTCAGCGTGATCGTCGAAAGCGACCCGCCGATACGCTCCTTTTCGCGCGGCAGGTACGGACGTGGCCCTACGATGCTCATATCACCGATGATGACGTTCCATACCTGTGGCAGCTCGTCGATGCTGGTGCGCCTGATGAAGCGTCCGACCCTCGTCACGCGCGGGTCACGCCCTTTGATCTTCGCGTACTTCGCCCAGTCGTGCCTAGCCGCCGGGTGCTCCTTGAAGTAGTCCTCCAGCATGTCATCGCCATTTACGAACATGCTGCGAAACTTGAAGCAGGTGAATTCGCGTCCGCCACGCCCTATGCGTGCCGCGTTGTAGAATACGGGTCCCGGGCTATCGAGCTTTATCAAGATGGCTGTCACTATGATGATAGGAAGTATGAGGATGCCGCCCAGCACGGAGCATACGAGGTCGAACAATCTCTTTTCAAGGCGGTTCCTGCGCCCCGCAAGGTTGTTATGGAGCTTCATCAGCATGATTTTTTCACTGAAAAGCGTATCCACCGTGATGCTGGACATCGGCGTACCGATGAGATCCGGCACGTAGTCGATGAAGCGCACATGCGGCTGTATGGACGCTATGAGCCGCCCTAGATTGTCCTTGTTCATGCCGGGCGCCGTTATGATGACCGTATCGATCCCCATTTTCGCGATTTCATCAGCTGCGTCCTCCACCTTGCCGAGGAGTGGATAATGCTTCATGAGCATGTCGGATTTGGGATTGTCATCGAAAAATCCCAGCACGCGGTAGCGATAGCCGATATCGCGCTCGAAATAGTCTATGACTCGCTCTGCGGTGACTCCTGCACCGACGAAGACAACCGGCTCCTCCAGCATATGGCGTCGCTTCAGTATGTACCTTGCACCAAGGCGCAGCACGAGTATATCGAACAACACCAGCACTGCAAAGAGCAATACATAGAGCCTGCCTCCTGTGAGGGCGTTCTGGAAGAGGTAGAGTATCACGAGACAGGTGACGATGCCGTACCCAACAGAGTGACATACATCCCTCACGATGATGATGACCGGCTGCATATGCGTATACGCGCGCGTGCTATAAAGGAAGATGAGGAAGATGAGCGGCACCCATAGGAAAAGGTACGTGCCGCCTATGCGGTATTCATCGGAGGTCAGGAGATTCTGCAAGCCGAATGCCGCGATCTCGGCTATGATCACGGCGATGTAGTCAAGTACTGCAAAAAAGACTGATAGCCCTTCAGCGCGAACCGTACCATAGTTTGCCGGCTTCGACATGCATGTTCATCTCCTTCCTATGATTTTACAAAAAGCCGGCATCAGCCGGCTTTTTTGCTCTGCTATCAGTATTCCTCGCGCCTATAGAGCAAGAGGCTGAATCCGAATGCGATCAGGACGCCAGCAACGAATCCGACTGCGGTGATCAGTTTCACGTTCGGACCGGATGGCATATCCGACATCGGCAGTGGTGCTTCATCGATAATCTGGATATCCATGCTCTCCATGGCCTCCTGGATCTTATCCTGCTCGCACTGCTTCACGAGGTTCGTATAGATTTCGTTCTTTATCTCAGAGTCACGCTTCAGCTGCATGTACTCTACGATCTCATCTGGCAGGTCGCCGTACTCTGCCTGCTTTTGAGCGGCACGCTTCTGGAGCGCATTCCTCGATGCGTCGGCTACGGCAATGGCCGCCTGTGCCTGCGCGGCATCCTGCATGAGTGCTGACTGCGTCGGGTTCACGGTGGCAGCCTTGGATGATACGACAGCTGCGACCTCTGACTCGAGGCTCTGCTGAAGGTCAGACAGCTGCTTTTCTGCCGCTATGACAGATGGGTGCTTCTCCGTATACTGCTGGCGCAGCCCTACGAGCTCAACTTCCTTGGAGACGATCTGGCTGCGGATGCTCTGCACCGTACTGTTATCGTTCACATTGTACTGCAGGCTTCCTGCATTCACTTCGCCGAGCTTTGACTGTGCAGCGTCGAGCTTCGCCTGGGAGGCGCGCTTCTGGACCTCCATCTTGCCTATCTCATCATCGAATGCGTTCATCTTCGCGATGACGATCTTGGACTGCTCCTCCGGGCTGTAGACCTGATGCTCCTTCTGATACTGTGCGAACTTCGCATTTGCCTCGTCCGCCTCTGTCTTTGCCGTCTCGATACGGTCGTTCAGGAACTTCACGAGGAGGCTCTGTGTCTCCTTGCTCTTTTCGGTCTGCATGCGCAGGAAGTTCTCTACGACACCCTGGGATATCTTCTGTGCTTCCTCAGGCGTGCTGCCCTTGCCTGTCACGGCAATCAGTGATGTGCCCTTCGTATTCTTGATATCGAGGTGCTTCTTCACCCAGCCGCCCGGTGAGATCTTCGTGCGCTCCTTCGCCTCTTGTTCCTTTTCATCGGAGAGCTTGTTCTCCGGGTCAAAGTCCATCTCATCTATGACGGGATTCACCACGGCACGGCTCTTCATGAGCTCTATGTACTGCGTTGTGGCAGATGAGCTGCCCCCGCCAAGTGCCGCAAGTGCTGCAGCAGCACCGCCACTAAGCGCCGATGCGCCGCGTGTCTGCACGACCGTCGTAGAGCTATACTCCTTCGGCAGGAACATCGAGCATATGAATGCAATGAGCGTGCACACGACTATGATCGCCGCGACGGGTATCTTATGTGACCAGGCAACACGCGCAAGCCGTCCAAGGTCTATGCTGCGTTCTTCTTCTTTTTCCATTGTTCTCCCTTTCACTGCAAAACGGTATCTAACGGCATACCACAAGCGAAATGCTTCACATACGATCAATCATCTGTAATGTTTCTCCAGAGGAGATATGCATTGATGTACGGCATGACGTCTTCGTTAACAATCAGCTTGTTGGAGCGCGGTACGTAGACGATATCGCCTTCCTCGAGCTGGACGTTCTGCGTGAGGTCATGGCGCTTGATGTAGTGGCCGATATCGAGTGTCCTGTAGTACATCGTGTTGCCGATGGTGCGTATCACCTGCACCTTGCGCGTACGGCTGCGCTTAGTGAATCCGCCCGCAGATGATATGGCCGCGTACGTATTCATGTCATCGATCGTCATGCTCTGTATGCCGGGCTTCGTTACCTCACCCATGACATATACCTTCATCGGTGCATACTCTGATATATAGAGCGAAAGCTGTGTGATCTTCAAATAGTCATTCAGACCGTCACGCAGAAGCTCTGTCGCCTCGTTGACCGTAAGGCCTGCGAGCTTCACGTTGCCGACGTATGGCACCTGTGCATAGCCATCAGGCCCGACATTGATCGCGTCAACGCCGAATGCATCGGGAAAGCCGACCGCCATGAGCTTTATGGAGTCGTATTTGCGCAGACGATATTCATGATCCATCAGTCCATCTGCGCGAAGGGACGCGATCTTCCAGTCACCGCCGTTTACGACGCGGTACGTCTTATCTTTATCGATGTATTGTTCTGGCGTTGCGCTCTGCGTTCCCTGGCTGGCCACACTGACCTTTGCACTGACAGCCGGAGCGTCCTGTGCCGCTTCCTCTGCCGCCGTCATAGCATACGCTGTTGACGATGCTAAAAGCAGTACCGCCGCCGCAGCCGCGATGGCGTCGATTCTCTTCATACGCTTCCCCTTCTCTATTTCAATAGATATCATTCGTTACAAACGTACAGTTACCCTATCTACTTTATCATGGGAAAGAGCCGTTTGCAAGCAGAATTTATATCCGTCATCTTGCTCATTTCCTGCCACGGCTTTCGAGCCATACGAGCAGCACGGACACGTCTGCCGGCGATACGCCGGATATGCGTCCCGCCTGTCCTACGGAGCGTGGGCGCACCTCGGCAAGCTTTTCCTTCGCCTCATCGCGAAGCCCCGTTATCGAAGAGTAGTCTATCGCCTCTGGCAGCAGCCTGCCCTCGAGCCTCTGCATGCGGTCGACCTGCTCTTGCTGCTTTTTGATGTAGCCATCGTAACGATAGAGAAGCTCTATCTCGGATGCGACCTCGTGCGAGATCTCGGGCAGGTCAAAGCCCTCTCGTAAGAGCTCATATGTCACGCCATCGCGTTTCAGGAGATCACCTAGTATCAGTACGCTATGCAAAGGGGCGATGCCGAGACTAGACAGGCGCTCGTTTGTTTCACCGCTCGGCGTAAGGCGTATCGCATCGAGTGCGTCCTTTGCGGCTTTAAGCTCGGCGCGCTTTTTCAGGAGCCGCTCCCAGCGCGCATCTGTCACGAGTCCCACACGGCGCCCGTATGGTGTGAGGCGGAGGTCTGCATTGTCCTGCCTAAGCAGCAGCCTGTACTCCGCGCGGCTCGTCATCATGCGGTACGGCTCATGCGTACCCTTTGTCACGAGGTCGTCGATGAGCACGCCGATATATCCATCAGAGCGCGAGAGCACAAGCGGCTCTTCGCCCTTTACGAGCATGGCGGCATTTATCCCCGCTATGAGTCCCTGCGCCGCGGCTTCCTCGTATCCCGATGTGCCGTTTGACTGTCCCGCCGAGAAAAAACCTTTCATGTCCTTGCTCTCTAGTGTCGACTTCAGCTGCAGCGGGTCAAGGCAGTCGTACTCGATCGCGTAGCCCGCACGCATGACATGGCAGTGCCTGAGCCCGGGTATCGTATGGAGGAATGCAAGCTGCACGTCTATTGGGAGGCTTGTCGACATGCCCTGCACGTACATCTCATTCGTATGCACGCCCTCTGGCTCTATGAAAAGCTGATGCCTGTCCTTATCGGGGAATCTCAGGAGCTTCGACTCTATAGATGGGCAGTAGCGCGGCCCAACGCCCTTGATGATGCCGTTCGCCATCGGCGCGCGGTCGATATTGTCCAGTATGATCTTATGCGTTTCTTTGTTCGTATATGTGAGCCAGCATGAGGCATGAGAGCGCACGGGCTCGTCCGTCATGAATGAGAAGCTCTCCGGCTCATCATCGCCCGGCTGCTCCTGCATCTCGTCGTAGTCGAGTGTCCTCGCGTCGACGCGCGCCGGCGTGCCCGTCTTGAACCGCATGAGCCTGAGTCCTGCGCGCTTTAGTGACTCCGTCAGCTTCATCGCGGCGCGCTGTCCATTCGGCCCGCCCGTATACGTATGCTCACCGATGATGATGCGCCCTCGAAGGTATGTGCCCGACGCCAGGATTACGGCCTTTGCCAGATATACCTCGCCCGTCTCGACGACGACACCCTTCACCGCGCCGCTTTCTACGAGGAGCTCATCGATCAGCAGCTGCTTCACATCGAGGTTTGGCGTATTCTCGCAGGTCTCCTTCATCGTGAACTGGTAGAGCTTCTTGTCCGCCTGTGCTCTGAGCGCCTGCACCGCAGGGCCCTTGCCCGTATTGAGCATACGGAACTGTATGCATGTCTTATCCGCATTCACACCCATCTCGCCGCCCAGTGCGTCCACCTCTCGCACCAGATGTCCCTTCGCGGGTCCGCCAACCGACGGATTGCACGGCATGAGAGCTATATTGTCCATGGACAGCGTCGCAAGCAATGTACGGCAGCCGATCCGCGCCGCCGCGAGTCCCGCCTCGACACCTGCGTGTCCAGCACCTATCACGATGACGTCGTATTCATCTACTACGAACATGTTTTCCTCCAAGGCTTATACAATCATCAAAAACGCCATATGGCGTCATCTGTCTACAAAATCGCTGTATCTTTCATCATACGGCATATCCGAATCATTCTATCATATCGCAAAATCGTTTGCAACAAATGGCA
>OMZT01000035.1 GCA_900315615.1 uncultured Veillonellaceae bacterium
ACTCGGGCACCTACCCGATATAATGGTGACCCAGGGGGGACTCGAACCCTCGACCCTTTGATTCGTAGTCAAATACTCTAATCCAACTGAGCTACTGGGCCATTATATGCAAACAAAATATAAAATTGGTGGGCCCACCAGGACTCGAACCTGGGACCATCCGGTTATGAGCCGGAAGCTCTAACCAACTGAGCTATAGGCCCTTGAAAAATAAAATCCTGCATCGCAGGATTTACTGACAAATGGAGCGGAAAACGGGACTCGGACCCGCGACCCCCACCTTGGCAAGGTGATGCTCTACCACTGAGCTACTTCCGCATACCTGGAGCTGATGAAAGGGCTTGAACCTTCGACCTGCTCATTACGAATGAGCTGCTCTACCAACTGAGCTACATCAGCACCGTCATCTGTCGCTTTCGCAACTGACAAAAACTATTATAGCGATATGAGAGCAATATGTCAACCCTTTTTTATCTTTTTTGTTATTTTTTTTCATCAGCTGTATTATCCGCTCTGCGTCCTCTTATACGGAAGCTCAAATAAAGGACGAGAAGCCATATCGGCAGGATGATGACCGCGAGCTGCATATCTGGCATCTGCGCCATCAGGACGATCAATACAGCAAAGAACGCCAAACAAAAATAGTTCATGAACGGGTACAATGGTGCATGAAACGTCGTTTCCCTGTCATTTTTACGGCAGTACTCACGAAACTTGAGATGAGTGATATCTATCATCACCCAATCGATGATTGCTGCTGCTGTCGCTATCGACATAAAGTACATAAAGACCTTGCCAGGGAAGAAGAAGTTTGCAACGGCCACAATCAGCGTGATACCACTCGATATGAGTATTCCACGCACTGGCACTCCCCTACTCGACAACTTGAGTAAGAATGAAGGCGCATTCCCTTCATCTGCGAGTCCATAAAGCATGCGTGAATTGCTATATATAGCAGAATTATAAACAGACAGTGCAGCAATCAACACAACGAAATTCAGAATATGAGCTGCCGCCGGAATGCCGACGTTCTGGAAAATCTGCACAAACGGACTTGCTGAGGTTCCCACCTCATCCCATGGCCATAACACCATCAATACTGCCATCGTACCGACATAAAATACGAGTATACGCCATATCACCTGATTGATGGCACGCGGTATCGTATGCTCTGGATCCTCTGCCTCCCCCGCGGTGATACCGATAAGTTCTATCCCTCCGAACGAGAACATCACAGGCACAATAGATACCATGAATCCCCAGCTCCCATGAGGGAAGAATCCCCCATGCGTCCAAAGATTCGAAAGATTATCTGGAAATCCCAGTGGTCCTGACAGTATGAGCCATAAACCAAGCAGGATCATCAGTATGATAGCGGCAATCTTGATGAAAGCCATCCAGAACTCTGCCTCGCCATATATACTTACCGTTACGAGATTCACTGCTGTAATCAGTATGAGGCACACTAACGCTGATACCCACTGCGGCAGATCCGGAAACCAGAAATTCATATATATACCGACAGCAGTGAGTTCTGCCATACTCACCAGGACATAGTTGAACCAGTAATTCCAGCCGGAAACGAAGCCTGGAAGCTTGCCCCAATACTTCGCCGCATAGTAGCTGAAAGAACCGGATACTGGTTCATCGACCGACATTTCACCAAGCATCCTCATGATGAAGAAAATCACAATGCCACCCACCAGGTAGCTCAGCATAACCGACGGTCCTGCCAATGCTATGGTTGATGTAGAGCCATAAAAAAGCCCTGTACCTATCGCGCCGCCCAAAGCTATCATCTGCAAATGACGATTTTTTAGTCCGCGGCGCATCTTTCCATTATCAGCCAATCTAAAAACTTCCTTATTCTACTACTGGATCGTTGTTTGCCTCAGCGCGAGGTGTATTGTTCATCGAGCGCAAGAAACCTATAATCGCGCCAACCACAGCCGGCACAATCCATCCGAGGTTCACACTATAAAATGGTATATACTGCTTGAACAGATCATTCACGAAGGCTACATTCATTCCAGCTGCATTAAGACCATCAAACACGCTGAACGCAAAGGTGAATGCCAGTGACCACTGATAAATCGCATTGCGTCCACCGATATGCGAGGAGAACAACGAAAGGATCACGAGAACGATAACAATTGGATAGATAGTCGTAAGGAACGGAACCGAGAACCTAATCAGATCCGTAAGCCCGATGTTAGATGCAGCAAAGCTGAACAATGAGCTGAAGAGCACGACACGCTGATAAGATATACGGTTATTAGATGCCTTATTGAAGAACCACGCCGCACCGGATACCATACCGCAGCTCGTTGTAAGGCAAGCAAAAACGATAATAACGCCCAAAATGACACTTCCGGAATTTCCGAAGAAGTATCCGGCAGATGTCGCGAGAACCTGTCCGCCATTATCCATAAGGCCAAATACGGAAGTGCTCGTAGCGCCAAGATATGACAGTGAAAGATACACTATGCTCATCAGTACAGCTGCAATACATTCACCATAGAAACAGACCTTGCCGATGCTTACCGTATCCTTCACGCCCAACTCACGTACCGTATTGACGACTATAGCACCAACGGATATAGCTGCAAGGAGATCCATGGTCAGATAGCCATCCTGGAAGCCCTGTGCAAAAGGTGCTGCAGCATACTTACCAACAGCATCAGATATAGGGCCTATCGGTGATACAAACGTGCGATAGAAAAGAAGTGCCAGGAAAATAAGCAGGATTGGCGTCAGTATCTTACCCACACGGTCAATCAGCTTGCTAGGATTGAGTGCCAAGAAATACGTTGCCAGGAAGAACAATGCCGAATACACGAGCAGTCCTATCGTCTCCTGATCCGGCGTCATGAATGGCTTGATACCGATCTCAAATGATACTGCACCTGTCCTTGGCACAGCGAACAACGGTCCTATCGTAAGATAGAGTACGGACAACAACGTGAGTGCTGCAAGGCTTCCAACGTGCTCCTGTATGAACTCCGTATATTTGCCTCCCTGAAGTGCGATAGCCACGATACCCGTAAGAGGCAGACCGACACCTGTCACAAGGAATCCGAGGATTGCTGGAACGACATTTGTTCCAGCGGATTGCCCCAAAGCCGGCGGAAAGATGAGGTTTCCAGCACCAAAAAAGATTGAAAACATCATCAATCCTATTGAAAGGATTTGAGTTTTTGATAGACGATTCATTTCTTCACGCTCTTTCTTCGTCAAACATAAAAAGACGGCAATAGAAGTGCTTTTTACGGACAGCCCTTCAAGGAAGGTGATGGCATATAGCCCCCTTCCAAACACATGTTTCACATTATAGCACAATTTGTCCACCATGAAAAGTACATTTAAGAACTTTACCTTGTAAATATGTAAAGGTCATCAATCAACTTGACACCATTCGTAAAAGAAGATACGATTGTTCCATGGGAGGGCTAAGCATGGAAGACGAAAACGAAATCAAGATCGCAGAAGATGGCATCATACACAAGGAAACCAATGTGACACTACCGCATGGGCGCGAGCAGCAGATAAAGATGGAGCTCTTGGGAATGATCCACAATGCAGAAAATCCATTTGATATCATCCTGCATGTAGCCCGCTGGCTTGAAAAAGTATCCGCCGAGGCAGGCTATGAAAAAATCATACGCGACAATATACGCTCGGTATATGGCCTTGCACTCAAAGACAAGAAGCTTCTGACTGATGAACTGCATGATGTCGAAGAACGGCGAAAGCGCATAGAGAACTCACTTGCAAACGGTGACTTCACAGACGAAGAGAAGAAGCGCATTGAGTTTGCGATAAATCTCCATAAGAAAAACGAAGAACGCCTAAAGATACATATCCACGAAGCCGAAGTCAACGGTTCGCCTATGGACTTCAAGAAATAAGCATGTGTACGATAACAAAGGCTGCTGCAATCACATGTGCAGCAGCCTTTGTTTTGTGACAATTCCAATATACATTTCCCTATGATAGGATTTATTCTTAAATAAACTATAAAATCATCAGTTTAAAAATCCACTCATATCAGATGTCCTAGAAAGTGATCCATCTCATGTTGTATAGCTTGCGCTGTGATACCGCAGAATTTCCTGCGCTGTTTGCGAAAAGTTTCGTCACGGTAGCGGACTTCCACGCTCTCGTAGCGCTCTACGTGACGTGTGCCTATAAGGGATAAGCAGCCCTCCTCCGTCCGATAGGACTTTAACGAATGCTTCATGAGTTCTGGATTCAGCATTACGATGATATCCTTGCCATCCGCCACAGCGAGGATGCACTTGTTCACTCCAATCATATTCGCCGCGAGTCCAGCGCAATGATCGATATGTGCGCGCAGCGTATCAGCGAGGTCACGTGCCACCTCCACATCTTCCTTCATCGCCTTCTCTGACGGTCTCTGCAAGAAGATCGGATCATGTATAATAGGTCTCACCATAGGTCGATTCTACCTTTCTTTTTTCATGCTTATATAAAAAGTGTGCCACATGAGCTTTCATGCAGCACACTCCATCATCATATCTATAAAGTATCCCACTCTCGATTCAGACCGTCTTGCTTCCCGTCCTATCTGCCATTAGCATTTGACGATACTTCTCCTCCGATACCGGGCGCGAGAAATAGAATCCCTGTCCATAATCGCATTTTATGGTTCTCAGGAAGTCAGCCTGAGTACGTGTCTCTACGCCCTCTGCAATAACCGGCATATTGAGCTGCTCTGAAATACCGACAATAGAGGATATGATACTGCCGCCACGGCCATCTGAGCCACCATTTTCAAGGAAGCGCAAATCCAGCTTCAGCAGATCTACTGGCAAATCGCGAAGCATATTCAGCGATGAATATCCACTGCCAAAATCATCCATGAGTATGGTGAATCCTTCCTCATGCAGCTTCGTCACGAGCGAGATCATCTGCTCCGGATTATCCATATATGCACTTTCTGTGATTTCAAGCTCCAAAAGACGCGTCGGTATATCATACTTCGTAACAAGCAAAGCGAGCACATGTATGATATCACGATGATACAAATCTATCCTCGATACATTTACAGATATAGGAGGTGGCGTGTATCCTTTATCGCGCTCATCGCGAAGGAACTGGCATGTCTTCTCCCAGACATACTGATCCAGCTTATATATGAATCCCGTATTCTCAAGCACGGGTATGAACCGCCCAGGAGGGACGAATCCTTCCGTTGGATGTTGCCAGCGCACCAGCGCCTCAGCACCGACTACACGCTCCGTCTTCAAATCGAACTTCGGCTGGTAGAGCACGACGTATTCATTGTTGTGCAGTGCATTCTCCATGGTGTTGATGATTATCTGCTCATCAAGCAGGCGCTGACGAACGCCCTCGTCATACTCACAGCATACGTCATCCTTCGTAGACTTCGCCTTGCGCAACGCTAATGATGCCCTATCGCACATCACGCTCACCGGCTGCTCCGTGTCACGTACACAATACACACCGAAACGCACCATGATACGATAGTCAAGCGGAAAGCTCTCTGCCAGCCTCTGCAACGACTGAACAAACCTTGCGCGGTTCGTCTCATTAGACGGATAGCACATCACGAACTTATCCGCATGAATATGGCCGAACACAGACATGGCAAGATTCACATTAGCAAAAAAGCTTCCAAAGAATCTAAGCAGTCTGTTACCAGTCTCCATCCCGAACAGATCGTTGATGACGCGGAACCTGTCTATATCCATCGTCATGATCTCGAATGGCACATCAGGGTGCTGACTGATAAGTGAGCGCACCGCCTGATAAAAACGATCCATATTCGGAAGTCCGGTGACATCATCGGTAGTCAGCCTGTGCGTCATAGCCTCGCGCATCTTGTAAATAGGCGTCACGTCCAATATCTGTGCGCGATAAATGGTAGTCCCGTTGTCATTTTCCACATGACCACATTCAACGAACTCATGATTCTGGCCACAATGATCCTTCGCGAAGAATACCACCTGATAAAACCCGTCTGGCGAATTCTTCGCTGCTTTCTCAATCTCACCGCGGACGCGCAAACCTTCAACACGATCTATACAAAGGATGACATGTCCATCAGTATCACTTTGAAAGCTTTCCCTGCTTTTGTAGCCAAGCATCCTCCAGAACGAATCAGAGTAATCCCGCAATATCCTGCAGTCCTTCCACTCATATTCCACATATGAATTTGAAAGGACATGGCCCTTGAGGTCTTCTGCGTCCTTCAATATTTCATTCACGCCCGCTGCACTAATTTCTTCTTCCAATTCCCGGCTCCTTTCGTAAGGAAAAACTTCCCGGTTCGCAACCTTTATTGTATCACAACACGTAGAAAAAGTGGAGATATATTAAAAACAAACAATAAAAAAGAAGTGCTAACTAAAGCACTTCTCACATGAGTATATCAAGAAAGGACATATACCTCAACTGTCCTGCGACCAAAAGCTATTGCCTCTCCATAGGTGTCCATGCAAAGATCTACGCGGTTCCCGTATATAGCACCGCCTGTATCAGCAGCGATTGCTATACCATAGCCAGGAATAAAAAGGCGCGTTCCTAGTGGTATCACCGATGTATCAACGGCTACACAGCCACGTGCTGCCGGAATGCCAGAAGCTGTGATACCAGATCCACCGCCATCAGATGGTATATATGCCGTAGCCTCCATCGTATACACGGCCTTATATGGCACATTGCCATATCCCGTATTCACCATCGGGACTACAGGTGCTGATATAGCCGACATCTCTTCGACTTTAGGCTGCGGCGCTTCCTTCGTCAGCTTGACGCTCATGCCGCTCTGTATCGGTGCGAGCCTGTCGATATCTGACTGATATTCGCCATATCCGATCTCATCGAGCATACCGCCTATCGTGGGCTGGCTCGTATGAATGGTCTGGCTCTTGCCATCAATGCTGATCTCTACAGGTACAGCGCGATGAACAGTAATGGTTTCTATGGCTTTATCTGTCTTCTTTATCTCATATTCGTCATAATGGTTCAAGTGTATACCAGCTTGATTCAATATGAGTTCAGGGCTGCTATACCTTGTCTCTATCGTTGTCGTACGACCATCAACACTTATTGCTACATTACGGTTCCCATCAGTAAAACCCGCAGAGAAAATCGTGCATAATGCCAGCACACTACAACAGATAGTACTCTTATTATTTTTGCTAAGCACAGAAATTCTATTAAAATTCATCAAAAGCCCCCTTTAACCGACGACCATTATATCATCACCTCCCTCATCTGTCAAATTTATACCCACTTTTTGCTAATTTATAGCCTGTTTTTGGGAAATATATAGAGCTAAAACCCGTTAATTTCGTAGTCTTATACCACTTTATTAAAATTTTTCTCATTTTGCTTTATGAAATCGTTTTCTATTTATTTTATTGTCATTTTCCATAAATTCAGATTTATTATATCTTTTATGTTACATTTTACTGTGAACAATGATATAATATCAATATATTACAAAATGATAAATTTTACATAGGGAGGAAAAACAAATGAATAGTCCGGCACAACAAGGCGAGAAGGTGAATATCCTACATTCAGTAAAAGGACGATCTATCCTGATGACAGGTCTGTCCCTGCTGATACTCATGGTCATACTCCTCGTCAACATAGTTCCACAAGCAGAAAATGCTATGCGTTCAACGACAAAGAACTATCTAGGAGATATGGCCAGGGCGTATGGCACATTTATCAATGATGCATACCAAAGCAACGGCAGTGATGCGGCGCTATCGTCGTCATTTCTTGCAGAGCAGCTGAATGGCGTCGGATTAAAGGGTGTAAAATCCAGCTATGCGTACGTCGTAAGCAAGGATTCGACTATGCTCTATCATCCTATCTCCGACAAGATAGGAAAGCCGGTAGAAAACTCTGTAGTGAAAGGCCTTATATCAAAGATACAATCTGGCACGATACCAAAGAGTTCAGTTACTGATTATGAATTCCGTGGTGAGACAAAATATGCTTCCTATTATGTTGCTCCAAGCGGTGCATTCATACTTGTAATCTCCGCCGATGAAGCTGAGATCCTAGCCCCTATATACAGCTTGCTCAAGAGCTCTGCTGCCATAGGGATTATACTTCTCGTCATTATGGCAGCGCTATCGGCGTTCCTTATGGGCAAGATACTTCGTCCAATCGGAAGCATGACACAGCTCATCTCTAAGATGACGAACCTGGACTTCAGGGATG
This sequence comes from uncultured Veillonellaceae bacterium, assembly GCA_900315615.1. GTDB lineage: Bacteria > Bacillota > Negativicutes > Selenomonadales > Selenomonadaceae > RUG114. The sequence continues at coordinate 8,227 of OMZT01000035.1, forward strand.
ACGAGAACAGCCATGCACTGGCAGCACGTCGCGATGAATTCGGCCTCATGGCATCAGCTCTGCTCTCAATGCAAAGCCACCTTGCAAAGACAGTATCCAGCATACACGATAAAAGTGAGAAGCTCTATGATGCTGCTGAATTGATGTCACAGGATGCTGGATCCATGGGCAACACATCCGGTCAGGTTGAGATTGCCGTGACTGATATAGCAAACAGCGCAACGCTGCAGGCAGAGCAGACCCAGTCAGTAACGACAAATATCGTCACTATGGGAGATATGATCGAATCGACCAACAGCGAGGTCAAGGATCTTGACAGGGTTGCAGGAGATATGCGCAAATCCTACAATGAAGCTTCCGGCACACTAAATGGACTGCTCGAGATAAATAAGAAGGCACAGGATTCTGTTAAAGATATAGCAAAGCAGACACTTACCACAAACGAGTCCGCAACGAAGATTCAGGAGGCCACGAATCTCATATCTGAGATCTCAAATGAGACGAATCTGCTCTCTCTCAATGCGTCCATAGAAGCCGCCAGGGCTGGTGAAGCTGGACGCGGATTCGTCGTTGTAGCTAAGGAAGTACAGCTCCTGGCCGAGCGCTCCAGTGAGTCTGCGAAACAGATAGAAGATATCGTAGCTAAGCTTCTCTCAGATTCTGAAAATGCTGTAGAAACGATGAAGAACGTTCAGCAGATCATACAGCAGCAGAGCGATGACGTAGCGAGTACAGGCAATGCCTTCGACGGTGTCTCAAGCGGAATAAAAAAGTCAATCGAAGCCATTGGACATATTACGGAAAGAGTTGCCACAATGGATAAAGCCCGTGAGAACGTCGTTGAGTCTGTAACAAGTCTCACGAATATCGCACAGAATAATGCAGCGTCGACAGAAGAATGCTCTGCGTCCATGACAGAGATATCCTCTACTGCGCAAAGCATCAGTGATCGCGCTAAGGATTTGCGCAGCATTGCTGAGGATCTGGACATGAATATAAAGGAATTCAAATATTGATATCCTGAACGGTTACAGTTATTAAGAGGAAGCCACCGACTCATGCACATACGAGTCGGTGGCTTCCTCTATTTTCATATTCTGTCAAGTGACAAAAGACCGCAGGCCAACTCCCCATGAGCCTGCGGTCTTCTCTATGAATGCTATGCCCTATTAAAGCAGATATCTCAGATATACATATATGCACGATATCAAAATCGAAAGGAGCATAAGCGGGAATCC
>OMZT01000046.1 GCA_900315615.1 uncultured Veillonellaceae bacterium
ATCATCTACATAGGAGCCATACAGCACAGCTGGCCCGCACTATCTGACAGCTGGGAGACACTTGCCGCGCTCTCTGGTGACGAGTTCTACCGCGAGGGCGGGTACCTTTCGGCATCATCCGCAAGCCCTCCGGCACTAGAGGTGCCACAGTCACTACAGATGACAGGTGACATGCTCATCCGCTCAATACTCAAAGATGATAGCGCATGGCAGCAGCAGAAGGAGGGCTTCGAGCAGGAACTCGTAACAGCGCACCTCGCCATCCCGGTACTCATCGATTGGCTATCCGTACTCACGCAATCACTCAACGAGCCATGGACGCCGCCCACAGAAGGCGCATTCCCGGAGACGATAGGAGCATTCCTCGACATATGGAGCGCATACCTCGACGCGCAGCGTACAGAGGTCACGAAGCACCCGCTCTCCGTCAGGCAGGCACTCCTTTTCATCAATGAGCATTACCGCGAGAATATCTCCCTCGGGCAGGTAGCCGAGTACGTCCACCTGTCGCCAGCATACTTCTCTACGATATTCAAGCGCTACCTCGGACAGGGTTTCAGCGAATACCTCGCACTCAGACGCCTCAGCGCCGTGCGTGGCAGGCTCGTCTCAGGCACGGAACGCATCAAAGATATTGCCGAAAGCGAAGGCTTCACAGACTATCAATACTTCTGCCGGCTCTTTAAGCGCGTAGTCGGCGTAAGCCCGAGCGTCTACCGCAAACAAGGCTGAATCAGTGAAAACAATAACAAGTAAAAAAAAGGACAACTCTTTTTCATGGAGTTGTCTTTTTTTTCGCCCAAAAAATTCAAAGCAACAACATAAAGCAATTAATACAAAGATAAACGATTCTTCATTCGTATTGATTTGGCTATAATAATGACAGAAACAGAGAAAGCGCTACAAAATGCAAAAAGCAATCATACGCTTCACGAAATAGTAAAAACGCTCGTTCTTAGGAGGAATCAGCTATGAGCAACACATCACCTGCCGGGGCTCTGTCCTGGAAAACACGCATCGCGTACGGCCTCGGCGACACAGCGCAGAACGTCGTCTGGGGTGCAATGGGTATCCTGACATTCTTCTACACGGACTATGCAGGCATCGATCCTGCCATCGTAGGACTTGTCATGCTGCTATCGCGCTGCTTCGATGGATTCTCAGACATCATCATGGGATTCATCGTTGAGAAGACGAACTCCAAATGGGGTAAATCCCGTCCATGGATACTCTGGATGAGCCTGCCATTCGCATTATCAATCGTACTGATATATACCGTCCCGCAAACCACACCGGTCCTGCAGTTCGCATACATCTTCGTCACATACAACCTCTGTACTACATTCTGCTACACAGCACTGAACCTGCCATATGGCAGCCTCTCGGCAATGATGACGCGTGTCTCGGAGGAGCGCGACATGCTCTCAATCACCCGCATGTGCCTCTCCCCATGGGGACGTATCCTCTCCGTATCCGCTACGCTTCCACTCGTAAAGGTCTTCGGTGACAGCCAGATGGCATGGGTCGGCGTCATGAGCGTCTGGGCAGCTGTTGGACTCGCACTACTCCTTTTCTGCTTCAGGAACTGCAAAGAAACCGTCGTCATCGAAGCACGCAAGAAAGCAGAGAAGATTCCTGTAAAGAAAGCCCTCAAGGGTATCGCAACGAACAAGTACTTCTGGGTCGGCACCACGATCTGGATGATGCAGAACGTCATTTTCACCGTCACCGGCACGATCCTGCCTTACTACTGCAAATACATCTTCAACAACGATTCACTCTATAGTGGCCTGTACCTTCTCGAGACACTCGTAACCATCTTCGTCATGGCAGTATTCTCCCCGCGTCTCCTGCGCCGCTTCGGTAAACGCAACATGAGCCTCGCAGGCATCGCGATCTGCCTCGTCGGTCACCTCATCTTCCTCTTCGCACCAGAGAACTTCTATATGCTCGTATTCTCCTGCGTTATCCGCGGCATCGGCTTCGCTCCGATACAGTCCGTCATCTTCGGCTTCCTCGGCGACGCTGTCGAATATGGCCAGTACAAGACGCACATGCGCCAGGAAGGCCTGATATTCTCGGGCGGCTCCGTCGGCACGAAGATCGGCACCGGCATCACCAGCGCGATCATGACCGGCCTCCTCTCATATGCCGGCTACGCAGCAGCAACCTCTGGAGCTGTCGCACAGTCACCGGCCGTCATCTCCATGATCATGAGCATCTACATGTACGCACCACTCTTCGTCTGGGCAGTACTCATAGCCCTGCTCGTCAGCTACAAGCTCGACAATGAATACGACGATATCATGGAAGAGCTCTCCATGCGTGAAGCAGTAGGAGAAATGTAACAACTCGATCCCTCAAAGACATCTATACACAGCAAAGGAAGCAGAGCATCAGCCCTGCTTCCTTTATTTTACCCGTATTGAAGACTTACCATATGTGCGTACCATTGACAAAAACAGTTATTTCATATATCATAAGTATGAAATAGACTCATAAACTACGCCAAAATGACAGGAACGCATAAAAAGCCTGCCATATAAAAACTAATGAAAGGAACGATAACTATGAGAATCTCTGCGAAAGGGCGCTACGGCCTCGCCGCTATGGCGTGTCTGGCTCACAGCTACGCATCCGGTAAACCCGTCACGATCATCTCCATCAGCGAGCATCTCGGCATCTCAAAGATATATCTCGAGCAGGTCTTCTCACTGCTGAAACGTGCAAAGCTCGTCACATCACTGAAGGGTGCCCAGGGGGGCTATCAGCTCGCGCGCCGGCCGTCAGAGATCAGCACATACGACATACTCTCCGCCATAGAGCTCTCACTCATGGAGCCGACCGCACAGTCCGTCGAGGAGAAAGCCCCACACCTCGAAGCGGCCATAAAAGAGACCGTATACGATCCGCTCGACAAAGCTATACAAGACACGCTATCAAGCGTCACACTCGATAAGATACTCCTCGTAGAAGAGCAGGAAAATAACGCCCTCATGTACTACATCTGATACATCACATGGTAAAATCGGCACGTGACAAATGCATACGACCGTGCTATAATACATGCCAAATGGCGAACGCTGCAGCATAGCCTGCGCTAAAGACGCCTAAGCCTTATGACTGGCCTATGGATAGGCCTCTCCTTTCAAGGGGGCATGTATCATGACAATCGACAATGTAAGCGTTTTCATAGAGAATGGCCCACTCTCCGCAAATGAAGCAGCATACTACATAAAGCTGATAAAGCAGCATACACATCACAAGCTGAAAAGCGTGACATTCCGCATAACGCCCGACTATATGGATCTAAGATACTCATTTGAGGACATACCATTTGAGCGCATACGCCGTGTATCAACGGCAGAGCGAGAGGAGCTTAGAGAAAACGCCTCATAAACCTTCAAGAAGGCGGCTGGGAACATCCCGGCCGCCTTCTTGCATCATACAGCACCACGCGCTGCAATCACCTGTGTCAGCTTCTGAATACTGTCGTTGAGCTGTCCCAGCCTGCCCTCTATGCGAACCAGCAGAAAAGCCGTCACAGCCATCGGAAATCCCACGTTTGACACAGCACCTATGAGCTCATCCATACTGCACACCCCCTCACCATAGCAATGCCATGAGGCAAGAGGAATATGCACTCATTCAGGACTTTTGCCTTCATCCTGCTTCTGCTTCAGATTGGTGCCACACTTTGGGCAGAAAGTCGCACTGATCGGGATCTCCTTGCCGCAATGCCAGCAAAACTTCGTGCGCCTAGGCATACCCTGCCCGCCGCCTTGCTGCATAGGGGTCATACCCTGCTCATTTTGCCGCCTGAGAGCCAGCACCCTCTGTATATCTGCCTCACGCTTTAAAGCCGAGGCCCTCAGGGGCTCTTTCGTCGTCTTCGCGAAATATATGAACGTGATGATCGGCATCAGCGGAAGCAGCTGCCCAACCATCCATTTCACCTTACTGCTATTCGATAACCCGAGCGTAGTGCACCTGATATATACCAGCAGCATCATGACAGCAAACAGAGGCAAGGTTTTAATGAAATCATGCGAAAGATAAACCATCCCGGGGTATCCTAAAACGGATGTCAGTCCATGTTCTTTAATAAAAAACACCGGATCTACGAACGCAAGCGTATAAGTCGTATACATATAGTCGAGAAACTTAAATCCTTCAGGACGAAAAAACAAACGATCCGTAGTCGCTACAAAAAAACTCAGCTGGAATACCAGTAAATATAATATCAAAAATAGCGGTCTGTTGAGCTTTAGCCTATTCAATTTCTCACCTCAATTTTATAATACCGAAAAAAGGCCGCGGCACGCCAACGGTTGATCATGGGTGTGCATCGCGTCCTTTTATATCACATTCACATGGGGATCCCGTTAGGATTCACTATCGCGCGCCTTATGGCATGCTCGTCAGGCTCGACCATGCCCAATATCGCAAGTATCTGCCTGAGCGCCGTCTCTACATCATGCGTATTCTTCACCACGTAGTCAGCGTATTTCCAATTGTTCAACTCTCCATTGGTCTCAGCATAGCTCAGCGTGGACTTGATCACCACGTTCGACTCGCCAGCCTTCAGCATACGCTCCACGAGCGTCACATAATCCACCATAAGATAAATGCTCTCAACGCGCCCCTTCAAGAGGTTTGTGATCTGCTTCAACCCATTGATCTCTGTCGACATCAGTGAAATACGGTTGCGTTGCAGCGCGAGCAGCATATCTTCCTTGCGCGTCCCGAAGTGGAATCCATGATATGATACGCGTGTCACGAAATTCAGCTTGCGGAATTCCTCATCCGAAACCGAATGATAAAAGCTGCCGCTCTTATTTACACGATCCAGCGGCGCTGTCGTATATGCTGGTATATATGGCAGTCCCATTTCCACCAGCTTACGTATGAGGGTGCTCTTTCCCGATGCATGCGGTCCTATAAAAGCAAAAATCTTATTATCCACGGTGCTCCCTCCCCATTACTCATATACGTATTATTTTAGCATATCAGAAAAAGGAAAGGAAAGGGATTTTTTATATATCAAAAAATAGGACTATGGTATGATGTAGATGAGAAAAAGTAAAGAAGAAAAAATCCAGAGGTATTCTTTTTCCATTCTTGCATCTCCCTATATATCTTACGGCATAGCAACATATACTTTCCCCCACTGACGGTAATCCCCAAATTTATGATAGCAAAAATGACTGTAATCCCCAAATCTTTATATCTATATCCTAACGTTCTTTAAGAAGAAGTTCAAGGATAAATTGATATGCTTCCCCTTAGATAGGACAATAAAAAAGGCGACAAAAAAGGGAGCTACCGAACGCTCCCTTTCCTGCTGCCTTATACCTTCTGCCTATTGCTGCGTGATACCTGCGGGACGAATCCCATGTATAACTTCGCAGCAACTCCCCAAGACATATAGTACATCATCACGATGAAAAAAGCAAGTGAAATATGAAAAATAATCGTCATCATATAAATAAAAATATGAAGGGGAATACCTCCCCCACGGTGAAAATAAAGAGTATACTGACTAATCTATACAAATATGATTCAAAACCAACGGTGCGTATACTGTATGCTGAGGAGGTAGTATCATGCATTTTTACTGTGGGGATTGCAAAAAGAAATATCCGATAAACACGAAAAACTGGAAATGCAGCTGCGG
>OMZT01000032.1 GCA_900315615.1 uncultured Veillonellaceae bacterium
GCATATCTTTCCATGCTTAAAGATTCTCATTTCAGCATCTCCATCAATTTCTGCATTGCAACGATGAACACCGGCTCTACGCGTATCTCCTTGATATCGCGTCCTCTCTGGTCTGCATAGAAGCCCCTCACCTTGCGCTGCAGATCGTCCGCAAGATCATCTCCGAAGTCGATACCCTCAGCCCAGATACTGCGCGTATTCTTATTGAATTCATCGACAAAGCTTCTCAGCATAGACATCTTGTCTACTTCGATTCCACTGGCGATATCACGCGCCGATATCATACTGTTCCAGCCGACCTCTTTGCCACCGGACGTGCAGTCCTCACCGCAGAGTACAGCCGCCAGCTCATATGCATCCTCTGTATCTCCGAAGATGCGTTTCTGGACCTTCTCCTCGTCGAACAGTTCCTGATGAGGTTTTTCCTCTATCATGCCGCTTGCGACTTCGACTTTCGGCTTAGTGCTCGGGAAAATGGTGAATTTGTAATCGCTGTCTAGTCCCGATGACTGCTTTATGATATTCTTCAGGACGCGCAGGCGTACGCTTGACGGGTCATAGCTTCCGCCGGTAATCCAGCTGAATATACGTGATCCATTTCCTCCGACATATATATCAGGTACATGGTCCTCCTCATAGATACCGCGCGACTTCAGCTCACGCAAGACCTGTCCCACATACCAGAAGAGTGATGACAAAGCAAACTGCGATTCCTGCAGCACATCGCGCACCTCGTCCCTGCCAGTCAGGTTCGGCAGGTCGTGCAGGTAGCTTTCGCTGTTCTCACGCATATCTGCGTCGAGAAGCGTCGTGCGCTGGTCTTCCGTCATGCCATCAAGCTCGATCGGTTCTTTGCGGAAGATATTGTTTGCACCGTATATCGGGTCAAAGAGGTATCTTCCTGCAAAGCGAACAGATGTATGGCATACGATCTGACCCGGCTGGCCACTGACGATGGATATATCTGTCGTGCCGGCACCTATATCGAGGCATATTGCACCGTCTGCGAAGTTCGTATCGCTGTTGTTTACCCTGTTGAAATGATATGCCGCCGCGACGCTCTCGGTCTGACGATCTATATCATCTTCGCCCGCATCATAGCCGGTATTGCTGCACGCATTCGTCACGGTCTGACGGCACATGATCTGGAATGACTCACGCTCGTCCTCTGAGAACGCCGTCGGATACGAGAAATGCCAACGCACCTTCGACGCTGCACCGGCTGCGGCCTCTGCGAGGCTCTGCATGGACAGCTGCTCCAGATACGTACGCGCGTCATAGCGTCCCGTGCTATCTCCCTGCCATTTGAGGTTCGACTTGACGCGGCTGCCCTCGTTTATGAAGTCCTCCGCACGCTCCATGGTGAGCTGGAATATCTGGCCATCCTTTAAAGGAGCCATTTCCTTACCCGCCATATTTGTGTTCAGGAGGTGGAATATGCTAAGGAATGAGCCATCCTTGTTCATGAGCTCCTGCGGGATAAACTCGAGATATGTATTCGCAAGAAGCGTATCGTTACCAGACACCTGGTATAAATGCGGCTCGAATGCGAGCGGCAGCGGCTCCTTGCCGTTCCTGCTATAATATACCATCGTACTCGACGTACCGAAGTCAACGCTGATATCCCATGTGTCGAGGTCATTCTTCTCGACGGTCTCCGGATCCTCAAGAAGGATGATTCCTGCCTCTACGGCAGTACCAAGCGCATTGCTGGCAACATTCACGGAGCAGCAAAGTGCCTCCGGGAATGCGGACAGCTCAGCCGTATACTGGTTGGAGAGTCCGCCTGCCGGCACGTCCTCGGAGCGTTCCGTCCCAAAGCTCCATGGCTCGACGAACACATAGCCCTTTCCAGGCTCTGTCTGCTGCTGTCCTGCCGGCTTCGCGTCCGCGTTCCTGTAATAGAAATAGTATTTCTCCCATCCGGAGCATTTGAAGTCCGGCCATACCTCGATTGCCGGAGCGGCCTTGCTCATATACTCGACGGAATCCTTCATCGAGTAGGTCTTCTCATACACGAATTCGTATTTCTTACCCGTACGCGAAATCATCGGGAATGCGAAATGTATCGTAGCGACGCCATCGTCCTCGAGGTAGTCTATCGAGAGCCTGTCAGCTATCTGGCTCGGCGTGAAGAAATCGAGCAACACCGGCTTTATCGGGAGTATGACGGTGAGCTTTGCCTCATCGAGCACATCGCCGCCACGCACCTTGCGCGCCTTGGGGACGGCGTTCTTCGCATCAAAGAATGTTATCTTATCCAGGAAGAAATCCTCCGGGCGGCAAACCTCAGCCGAACGCAATGTCAAGTCGCCTATCCTGCCTGGGTCTCCTGTCAATGATTCTTCGGTCACATCGTTTGCCGTAACGCCCTGCCAGACCTGTATCTGCGTCAGCGGACGGTTCTGCGTCTTTGCAAGCGACTTGAGCGACTCAGGCGAGCAGAGCAGTACCGCTCCCGGACGCCTCCGCTCCTGTGGCACATCGAGGCGCACATCCGAATCCTCGGCACTTGCTTCGCCAGCCTTGACGGAGAAGTTCATGCATGAATAGACATTTGCCTGCATATCCATGCTGTTCTCTTTCCATTTGCAGTTCGCCCTGCCCTGTATGCCGCGCTCTACATCGCTGGTATATTCGTCTATGCAGCGCAGGATATCCTTCGCCACGTTCTTCGTCTGTGCGTTCTGCTCCCTGCCCGTCACGTATTCCGTGAGGCGCCTCGTGAGCTCATGCAGCCAGTCTGCCAGCGTACTGCGCTCTTCGCCGCTAAGATACGGTATCGGATCTGTCAGCAGGAATCCATTCGCACTCCATGGCTTTGGTATAGAGCCAGCAAACGTATTGACATAATCAGCGGCCGTGCAGAGAAATGTCAGCGGCGAAGCCAGCGCAATGGCATTTCCATTGAAAGAGATGACGTAGAGGTTCTCCCAGCCTGTATCCATGCTCATGGAATGCGCCGGAGAAAGCTTCCTGAGCGTATCTGCGATAACGTTATGCTCGCCCATCAGTTGTACCTGCTCTGCCCTCAGGTCGAGACGCTTATAGTTCTTCAGTGCGACCATCGCAAGAAGCGCACGCCATTCCCCGGCGATACGCTCATGCAAGCCCTTCACGAAATACTGCTCCTTGCCGTTCTTGTCGAACAGTGCCATCTGGAAAAGCAGCGGACGCGCCCACGGATCAGGTATAGAGTCTATGCTTTCTATATTTTCTATATCTCCGCCCACATCCAGGCTTTTTATGAGATCATCGAGAAAATTATCGTCCTGCTTCTTCCAGCCATGGGTGCCGTCCATCTTTACGTCATTGCCAGCTTCTTTGAGATTTGGCAGGAGAGGAATATAGTTCGCCATTACTTGACCTCCTTGGCACATGCATCATAAAGTGAACGCAAGAATGCGCCGAATCCGCCCGCGTCGGCATCATAGCCGCAGCCTTCGGATATCCGCCACCATATCTCGTCAATAGATACATTGCTGTCAGTACCATCGAAATTAACGAATCTATCAGGGTTTACGGCGATATTGCCGTACTCATCATACCCCATCACCTGAGGCTGTATAAGGTCTACACGCCGTGCCGGCTGCATGCCTATCTGGAGCAGCCACGTGACGAATCCTTCCGCATAGTCGTTAAAGTCACGCACCTCAGGCACCGTGTTGCAGTTCGCGTTTTCGAGGTGGAAATCGCGGAACCACGGATATTTCCAGTCTGAAGCCTTGCCCTCTGGTACGAGGTCGAGCACCGGCTTCACGATATGAAGGTACGCGAGGATAAACCGGATATACTGTGCGAATTTCTCCTCATTCACGGGGATATCCGGCCATGTGAAGCGGTCTTCCTCATGGAGGATATATGCATATTTACGCAGATTCTTCTTCTCTGTCCCATAGAAGTCCAAGGCCGCAAGAGCCGCATACAGATCCACTATATGCGCGTCATTCTTCTGGTCAGCAGAGCCCAGGCTGAACTTTCTAACGGCCGTCTGATGCGTATCGCCGACGAAGTACATCGTATCGTAGAGCGCACCGCCCTTATTTTCCATCGAATAGTAACGCAGTGCTGCCTGCGTGTTCGTCGGGAAATTCTTTGATGACGCGTACATCTCGCCCGGGCGTATATCATCCGGCTTCGGGTCAAAAGAGAAATATGGCAGTACGAGCACGCCGCCGATCATGACCTTGCCCTCGTCATGGTCGGTCTCAAACATCTTCTGCAGAAGCTTTGCTATGGTCGGCATACCTGCCGCGCCCGTTCCGCCAAAGACAGAGCCCGCGAGGAATATCCTGACCTGCTCGCCGCGCGTAGCCTCCGCCTCAACGTGCTGACGGAAGGAATTCCAGGGGCCTTCGCCGAAGCTGTCGCCCTCTATGTCTATGCTTTTGGCCATGACGGCTGAGCCTATGGACGGATGTCCGCGGAAGCCCTTATCGAGGTCGGTCTGGCGCTCTTTCTCTGTATAAAGAGCCTTATATAATGAAGCGACTGGTGTATCCTTATACAGCTGGTAATCCATCAGCTTGTCGAGTGTCTGCTTGGCATCCTGCGTCGGGCGCCATGGATCTGCCAGCTCCATCTTCGTCTTGAATAGCTCGGTCGCACCGGTATGAAGCTGCTGGAAGCTGATGTATTTCTTCATCACTCCACAGCTGCGGTTCAGGTTACCGTTGCCGACATCCGGGTCTATAGCCAGCGTATAGAGATCACCATCATTCGGCATGAGACCGGCTGCCGCCAGGTGCACCAGTGCCTCCATCGTCTTAGCGCCGGAGCCTCCGATAGATATGAAATAATTGCTCATCTTCAGGCTCCTTTCTTAGCTGAAAGCAAATGCAGCACACTGCCGCCGAACGGTACGTATTTATAATGGTCTGGCGTAAACATGGCCGTCGAGAAATAGTAGCCGATCAGTCCGAAAAGCGAGAATCCAAGCCAGTATATGCCGCCGCCTAGTCCCTGTATCACACGCAGCTCCGTATAGTTGGTAAGTATGAACGGCAGTGCAAGCGATGCAATGGCGCAAAGCAGCCAGAACAGGAGCCAGATAGGTCTCTTGTCTGCATCTTCGACATAGCGGATCTTCAGCAGCCAGCGTGCCATGACATACCATATCATAGCAAGCAGCCAGCACACGCCCGCTGTTATCAATGCCACGTAGAAGAATGATCCCTTCCACTCGGTAAGACCATGGCGAAGCTTCTGCAGCACGGGGCTGCCTTTCACGATCTCAGCACCGGCATAATAGTATATAATGCCAAGTACAGCGAATATAGCCGTAATGGCAAGGATCTGCACTACTGTTCTTATAGTACGATTCATCTGGCCGACATCTCCTTAACGGTAATTTATTACTATGGTCATGCTCGAAATCATAGGATGAGCTGCCTCCATGGACGCATCCTTCAGTGACTCCAGCAAGCGTCTGATATTGGCTGTCTTTGAGCCATCCATGTTGCCCTGTGTGATCTGAGCACCGTCCATGTTCCAGTCCGCTACCCACTTAGGGAGCGTGATCCCATCCTGCGCAGGTACTATCGATGCTGTGACAAGGTTCCAGCTGCCTCGCGTGAGCGAAGCCTCCGGCGTAAATTTCATGTGCATGATATATCCATTATCCTTATCGGGATCTTTCTCTATAGAGCCATTCAGATCCACATCCATGGATGCTGGCTGCCATTGTCCATCTGTGACCGTCATCACCTGTCCGTAGAACTTCACCTTAGAGAGGTCCAGCACGCAGCGGTCTGTATCTTGCTTGTACGTGAACGCAGCCGACAATGACACGGGCTTTGTCTTGCTGTCTATGCCGTATTCCTTCACTCGCTTATCCTGCTGCTTTATGGTGCTGTCAGGATAGAGGTTCTCTGTCTCGGTCGTCTCCATCGTCGCGAGTGTCGGCGTATCCTGGAGCAGGTTCTCTGAGAGCACGAGATAATGCATCTCAGGGCCTCCTGAGGTACGGGACTTCCAACGTTTGATGAAGTCGGTTACCTGCCCCTCACTGCCCATGACTACGAGGTAGAACGGCCTGTATGCGGCAGGGTTGGAGCCGCTGTCATATGTGAATTTCGCGGCGTCGAGGCCTACATCGAAGATATCACCCTTGAACGGATTCCTGATGCCGATGACAGCGACAGCCTGATGCTTCGCGAAATACTTCTCTTTTATCTTCTGCGCGACATTGCTCCAGTCAGCATTGCTCTCAAAGAGGTCTGTCACGATAATCGTCAGATGGTCTGTCGATGACGTATCGATGACGTTATGTATCGCGGTCGTCACTTCATTATATGTAGCAGGATTAGCAAAGTCTCTGTGCTGGCGTCCTTCGAGCTGCTGTACCGACTCGCCGAACCTATAGAATGTGACAGTACCCATAGATGAGCCTATATCGCTGAGCTGGTCAGGCAGTGTCCTATAGAAATTATCCTGTGGCACCGTCGTGAAGCCCTGCATCGAATACGTAGCGTCCCAGTATACATCCACATCCGTATGCTCAGGTACCGAAACCTTTGGAAGCATATCCATTGCAGGAAGCGCCTGCTCGTCTCCACTGCCGCACCCCGCTGTCGTGATCAGCAGGCAGAGCATGACCATAAGCAATACTAGCTTATGACGGATTCTATGATTCTCCATTGCTGCCTCCGTTAATAGTTATAATATTTCCAGTAGATATCGCCTGGCACTACGTCGAAATGATCGAAGGACTGGTTCGTGAGGCTTCCGGCCTTACCCGTCATACGCAGGGTCCATGTATCCGTACCACCAGGACTGATTGCCGGGCTAAGCGTAAAGTCGCTGAAGTTAGACTGACGTGTGAACACCTGCTGATCGCCGTTCCACAATGTTATCGTGACCGACATCTTCGTGACATCCGAAATCAGCTCATCGCTCGTGCCATTGTAGAATTTACCATGGATGCAAATGTCTTTTCCCTGTATCTCCACGCTGTCAGTGAGCCAGACGAGCGTGTGACGGTTCCTCTGTGACTGATTGCGCTCATCTCTACGGCGATTGTACTCTGCCATGCGGGCGCGCTTCTCTTCGGCGGCTTTCCTTGCCTTCTCCGCAGCTTCCTCAGCGGCCTTTTTCGCGTCTAGTGTCTTCTTCTTATTTATATACGAATCGAGTATGCCGGGCAGTTTATCCAAAGTAAATGCCTTCGTATAGTCCGTGCTACCGGCATTACATGCTCCAATGCTCTCCTTGAGATCCTTCACATTGCTGCGTACACGCTTCACTGCGTCCGCTGCCCCGTCGCCTGTCGGGTCCTTCACAACCTTCTTCGCGTCGGCGATGATAGCCTTCTGCAGCTCGATGGATGCCTTAAGCTGTGCATTTTGCGCCGAATAGCGCTTCGGGATATAGAGCTGTGATACCTTGCTCTTGGCCGATCCCGCGTCGCTTTCCGCGCTGTCAAGCTTATCTATGAGCTTCTTGGCATCATCGGAGTCCGGATCGCCGTTCAGCGAGTCTATACGTCCGAGCGTATCCGCATTCGCCTCCAATACGGCGCGCACACTCTCGCATTTATCGAGATAGCTCTTCTCCGCATTCGACAGGTACATGACGATCCCGATGGCGATGATCACGAGGAGCACCGCGCCGCCTATGAGTGCCGGCTTGCGGTTGCGACTAAGCCAGGAACCCTGCGGCTGCATTCCAGGATATGGCTGCTGATACTGCGGCCCAGCATACGGCTGCTGATACGGAGGCTCAGCACCTGCATTCCCATTCTCGTAAAGCGATGGATTCACCGCAGGCATCACCATGGTCTGATCGTCCATAGCACCATCATGCTGATTTTCACCGGCAGGCGCATCGGCTTTATGATTCTCTGGTGTATCCTCTGAATGTCCCGTTAGTGGCTTTTCCTCATCCTTAGCGGCTTCAGCGCCATCCGTAGCATCTGCCGGTCTCGCGCAGCCGCATACACCACAGAATTTTCCCGTGCATGCAGCTCCACATTTCGGGCAGATCCATTCATTGTCTGTCATGCTTTTCTCCTCTTCCTATTAGCGGATCGAATCCGTTTTGATACGATGATAAGCCGCACGGCTGCTGCCCTTGACGGCACTCATCTTTTTTTAACATAGCCTCAAGTATTATATCATAAAACCATATGCTCCGCAAATTTTGCGACATTTTAGCGGCTTGCAAAATGCCGCTTCAGCACATGTTGCAAAAAGCAAAAAACCTGAGCAGATTGAGTACCTGCTCAGGCCATAATAATGGGATATTCTACAGAAGCACGGTGACCCATGCTTCAAAAGGGAGGCAATTTTACTATAGCGTCATCACTCAGCTGCTGCTTCGGCCTTATCTCCGACAAGCTCGCTACTGCAATGCTTTACTACCAGCACCGCAAGGGTCATCAATGCGACCGCGAGCACGAGCTGCAGACCATCTACCATCGGTACGAATGTACCCGCAGCAAGCTTCGTGAAGCCACCATAGACGCTCATGACAAGAGCCGTCATCGTGACGATGAACATGAATGTCATCGGCACATATAGCATCCAGCCTTCACGCCCGGTCGTGCGAAGGAATACAGCAAGTCCTATAAGCACCAGTGACGACAACAGCTGATTAGCGGCGCCGAACAGCGGCCATATGCTCATATAGCCCGCAAGGCACAGCATATATGCGAATATCAGTGTGATGACCGTCGAGAAATATTTATCCGTGCATACCTTCTGTACGCTGTTCATCGTCTCGCCCTCACCCGGAGCAAAGAGCTCCTGGAAGGACATCCTGCCTATGCGTGCCACGGAGTCGATCGTCGTCATAGCAAGTGCAGATACGCACATCGTGATGACGCAGGCAGACACGCCTGCAGGCAGCCCGAACATCGTGAAGAATCCGCCTATCGCGCCAGCAAAGATCTGGAACGGAGTTCCTTCAGGAAGCAC
>OMZT01000156.1 GCA_900315615.1 uncultured Veillonellaceae bacterium
TAAGCTATCAAAGGCGTTCACTAAGCGAGGCATAAAGCGCGAACTCCTCGAGGCGTGCGGACTTTCAATGCAACGCAAGCAGGGTGATGGCCTTTATGACAGATTCCGCAATCGTGTAATGATCCCTATAGCGGATGAGCGAGGACGCATAGTCGGATTCGGTGGAAGGGTTCTTGGGGATGGACACCCTAAATATCTGAACTCACCAGAAACGCTTATATTCAATAAGCGTAGGCTTTTATTTGGCCTCGATAAATCACATAGAGATATTTCCAACAGCGGGGTTGCCATCCTTGTAGAGGGATATATGGATGCAATCTCATTATATGCGGCTGGTATTCATAATGTAGCGGCCTCCCTTGGTACGGCCTTCACGCTCGAACAAGGGAAGAAGTTGAAGCGATATGCATCCAAGATATGCTTCTGCTATGATAGCGACGAGCCTGGGCAGAAAGCTACGGTCAGAGCGTTATCTATCGCAGCTGGGCTTAGCGTGCGTTTGGCTGTGATCAAGGTTCCAGATGGCAAAGATCCTGACGAATTTATACGAAAGCATGGTGCAGATGAGTTTCGTAAGCTTGTGATACACGCGGTTCCTGCTGCAGAGTTCAGGATAAGGTATGTGATTGAACATTCGGAGCTGGCAACCTTGGAGGGTAGGGTTGATGCACTAGGCAGGATGATGCCCATCCTGAAGGATATAAATAACGCCGTAGAGCGTGATGAATATATTAAGAGTATAGCAAAAAGGCTCAAATTTGATGAGGGCTCTGTGAAAGCGGAGCTATTACGTCATACAGGAGAGGAACCGGAACAAGCTGAGCCGACTCGTCGGATCAATCATGCTCAGAGGCCGCCATCAGTTCGTGTTGCCGATGATAAGGAGGCTCATGCGTTCCGTACGATTGTGCGTGCCGCTTCCGAAGATCCAGGTACGTTGGTGTATTTGTTTTCTGTTGTGCCACTAGAGGAGTTTAAAGATCCTGTTCAGCATGAGATTCTGTCATTTATGCAGGATGGAAGGTCTGACTATGAGGAGTTAAGCCCAGAGGCCAATGCAGAGTATTCCTGCGCGATGAATGAAGGCTTTGCAGGCGATGATATGATGAAGGATTATGAGGGTAGTATCTTCATATTGAAAAAAATTCATCTTGAAAGATTATTTTCAGAGCATAGCAGGAAAGCGGACGATATGGCGCGAATAAAAGATGAAGGTTATCAAAAAGAGCTAAATGAAGTTCAAAGACTGCAGAGAGAGATGCAGAAGTTACAGGCTAGAATGGATAACTTGTGATTAGTGATAAAAGAGATATTATATATGATATTGTAAAATGTTCCTCATAGAAGGTAGGAGGCTTGAGATGGCGGATAAGACCAATAAAGGAGCCAGGTCGGCTATGGAGGCCGGGGCTCAGGCTGACCCGCAGGGCAAGGAGCAGAGCGCAGGCATAATAGCAGATCTCTTGGCAAAGGGAAAGAAGAACGGTGGTACCTTAACTGATGCGGAAATCATAGATGCCATGCAGAAGCAGGATCTGACGCCTGACGAAATAGATTCAATGTATGAGCTTTTCAGCCAAAAGGGTATCGATATAGTTGATGATACGGCAGGACAAGAGATAAGTGATGGAAAAGATGATGATGAAGCAGAGATAGACTTGTCTGTTCCTGAGGGAATCAGCATCGATGATCCGGTTCGCATGTATCTGAAGGAGATAGGACGTGTTCCACTGCTTACTGCAGAGGAAGAGGTATATCTTGCAAAGCGTATGGAGCAGGGTGACGAAGAGGCTCAGAAGCGTCTTGCTGAGGCGAACCTCCGCCTTGTTGTCAGCATAGCTAAGAGATATGTAGGACGAGGAATGCTTTTCCTCGACCTTATACAGGAAGGAAATCTCGGACTTATAAAGGCTGTCGAAAAGTTCGACTATAATAAAGGATATAAGTTCAGCACGTATGCTACATGGTGGATACGCCAGGCTATTACAAGGGCCATAGCAGATCAGGCAAGGACGATACGTATCCCTGTTCATATGGTTGAGACAATAAACAAGCTCATCCGCGTATCACGCCAGCTGTTGCAGAAGCTCGGAAGAGAGCCAAGTGCAGAAGAGATAGCAAAGGAAATGGAAATCTCAGTTGATCGAGTACGCGAGATCATGAAGATTGCACAGGAACCTGTATCTTTGGAGACGCCTATTGGTGAGGAAGAGGATTCACATCTTGGAGATTTCATAGAGGATCAGGATGCACCGGCCCCAGCAGAGGCAGCGTCGTTCACGCTTTTGAAAGAGCAGCTCGAGGAAGTCCTCGATACACTAACTCCAAGAGAAGAAAAGGTGTTGCGCCTTCGTTTTGGATTGGATGATGGGCGCGCACGGACACTAGAAGAGGTCGGTAAGAATTTCGGAGTTACGAGAGAGCGTATTCGGCAGATAGAAGCCAAGGCTCTGCGCAAGCTTCGTCATCCGAGCCGAAGCCGCAAGCTTAAGGATTTTTTGGATTAAAAAATGCTTGACAAATTCAGCAAGCTTGTGTATAATATCTTTTGTCGGTTGAGAGATCGATGAACATTCCCCAATAGCTCAGTCGGTAGAGCGTCTGACTGTTAATCAGAATGTCACTGGTTCGAGTCCAGTTTGGGGAGCCATTTGAAGATAGTAGAGCGAGCGGATTCGTCTGCCCGCTCTTTTTTATATCGTATAGTAAAGGAGGGCAGTTTATGCAGCTTGATTCCAGACTTAAGGCTGTTGCAGGGTTCGTTAAAGAGGGGAGTCGTGTCGCTGACATTGGTACAGATCATGCGTATCTTGCCATATACCTGATACGATCGAAACGCGCGCGATTCGTGATTGCCAGCGATAAGAATAATGGACCATATGAATCAGCAAAACGCACCGTAAAGAGCGAGGGCATTTCTGACAAAGAAATTCAAGTGCGGATAGGGGATGGACTTTCTACCATTGTACCTGGAGAGGTTGATACTATCTGTATAGCAGGTATGGGCGGTGTGCTGATCAGTGAGATACTGGAGTCATCACCTGAGGTGTTGGCTGGGGTAGATATACTTGTATTGCAGCCCATGAACGCCGCGAAGGAATTGCGCATATGGCTGTATGAACATCATTGGTATATTGCTGATGAGTGCCTGGCTGTCGCAGATGGCAGGATATATGAGATCATACAGGCAAAAAGGGGCGAACGTACGGTGCCGCCAGATGTCTTGCTTTCAATAGGACCTGTACTATGGGAAAAGAAGCCAGATATGCTTAAACATCATATAGAGCGGCTCCTTTTCCAGGCAAAGCGTGTTGCAACTGGCATGGAAAAGAGTAGGCAGGCTCAGAAAAGTGATAGATATAGTGATATACAAAGAGAGATTCATGAATTGGAGGAGCATCTGAAATGGTGACATGTAGAGACATAATGGACATCATGGAGCAGATAGCTCCTGCATCTTTGGCAGAGGAGTGGGATAATCCCGGCCTGCTCGTGGGCAGCCCTGATAAGGAAGTCCAGCGCATACTCGTGGTATTGGATGTTAATGAGGCTTCTGTAAGCTACGCACTGACGAAGAAATGCGATATGATCATATCACATCATCCTCTGATTTTCGGCTCGATTAAGGCGATAAGAACCGATAATGCGATGGGATGGAAACTGAAGAATCTCTTGGACAGCAATATAGCCGTGTTTGCGGCTCATACCAATCTCGACAGCGCGCAGGGCGGTGTAAATGATGTGCTGGCAAAGAAAATTGGCCTTATACGTCTGCGTGCACTCGGTGAAGGTGCTATCGGGCGTATAGGAGAGCTTGACCAACCATTAGAACAGGATGAGTTTGCCGCTATGGTAAAGAAACGCCTCGGCCTAGAGTTCGTACGCGTTGTTAGAAGACATGTTAACGCTGAAGGCTTGATTCGCCGCGTAGCATTATGCAGCGGAAGCGGCGCCGAGTATATCCCAGTGGCAGCAGCGGCATGTGCAGATGCGTATGTGACTGGAGACGTGAAATATCATGATGCACAGCGCGCAGCTGAGCTAGGACTTTTTGTCGTAGATGCGGGTCATTTCGGGACTGAATTTCCGATTGTTAATGCACTGGCAGAAAGGTTGTCTACTGAGCTTGGTGGCTTGGCAGAGGTGTGTCAGGATACATGGTCGGAGGACTTCTTTGAGCTTTCATGATATACTTATATAATCCGGGTATAGTTTTGTTCTATAGCATATTTTAATTGTTATACTACTGTATTTGACGAAATA
>OMZT01000038.1 GCA_900315615.1 uncultured Veillonellaceae bacterium
GGCTTCGACGACTATCTGTCAAAGCCCATAAATGGACACGCACTCGAAAAAATGCTAGAGCACTACGTCCCCGCCGATAAGATACAGTTCATCAAAAAGAACAATCATGCTGAGAAAAACGAACCTGCACCCTCTAAAGAGGCTAACCCAGAGGATGATGCAAAAGACGCTTCAACAGAGCTCATCGATGAGGCGACCGGACTGATGTACAGCGCCAACATGCCGGAAATGTACTATGAAATACTGAAGATGTACTGCAATCAGGCATCTGCAAAGCAAGCCGAGATAGAAGAATGCTATACGAAGGGAGACTGGGAGAACTACACCGTACACGTGCACGCATTAAAGTCCGGCTCTCTCACCATTGGCGGCAAGAAGCTCTCAGAAGCCGCCAAGGCGCTTGAAATGGCAGGCAAGGATATCCGTGCAGGAAAAGACGTAGAAAAGGCGAAAGAGTATATAACAGCTCATCATGCAGATACGATGCAGCTATATGAAAGCACTGCAGCCGCCGGCCGCAAATACCTCGCACAGAAAGGACAATGACATGGCAAAGACGATACTTGTGATAGATGATGACGAAATGAATCTCCGCATGGCAGAGCTCATACTTACGCAGAGCGGCTACCAGGTCACAAAGGCAAACTCTGGCATGGCAGGTATCACAGCCATATCAGAGCGGCGTCCTGAGCTCGTCCTGCTCGATATAGAGATGCCCGTCATGAGCGGATTCCAGACGCTTGAAAAGATACGCAGCCACGAGGGCTGGCAAAAGCTGCCCGTCATGATGCTGACCGCCTCTGCCGATACGGACAGCGTGCTGCAGGCAAGCAAGCTCGGTGCCATCGGCTATGTAAAGAAGCCCTTCATGCCGCAAGATCTCCTTTCACATGTAAAGAAAGCCCTAGACGACGAATAGAGCATATCACGCAAAAAAGGATGCTGCATCATTGCAGCATCCTTTTTATACGGTCTTTTATTTCACCTTAGCGAGAGCTCTTTTGATATCGTCGAGTATATCATCGATATTCTCAAGTCCGCAGGAGAAGCGTATCATGCCCGGGTTGATACCGGCAGCCACAAGCTGTTCATCGGTGAGCTGACGATGTGTCTCGGAGGCTGGGTGCAGCACACAGCTTCGTATATCTGCCACATGCACCTCGTTACATGCCAAATGAAGCGCATCCATAAACTGAACGGCCTTTTCCTTGCCGCCCTTTATGACGAACGATATGACACCGGAGCCATGACCTTTGAGATACTTTTCTGCGAGCGCATGCTCACGGTCACCCTCGAGCCCCGGATAAGACACAGATTCTACCTTGTCCGATGAGGAAAGGAACTTCGCGACAGCGAGGGCATTCGCACAGTAGCGAGGCATACGCACGGCCAACGTCTCGAGCCCCAGATTCAGCAGGAACGCTGAATGTGCGGATGGATATGCACCAAAGTCACGCATGAGCTGCATGCGGCACTTCACGATATATGCAGACCTACCGAACTCTTCCGTGTAGACCGTGCCATGATATGAAGCATCCGGCTCAGTGAACTCAGGGAACTTCTGCATCGCCTCAGGCGTCGTCCAGTCGAAGTTGCCGCTATCGACGATCACGCCACCGCCCTGTACCGCATGACCGTCCATATACTTCGTCGTCGAATGCGTCACGATATCCGCGCCGAACTCGAATGGCTTGCAGAGTACCGGCGTCGCAAACGTATTATCTATCAAGAATGGCACACCATGCCTATGTGCGGCATTTGCGAATTTCTCGATATCGCATACGACAAGCGCAGGATTCGCTATCGTCTCACCGAATACGCATTTCGTGTTTTCCTTGAATGCCGCGTCCAGCTCCTCATCCGTTGCCTCCGGCGATACGAAGATACATTCTATGCCGAATCTCTTCAGCGTCACGGCAAAGAGATTTATCGTACCACCATATATGGCAGATGAGCAGATGAGGCTGTCACCCGCGCTGCAGAGATTCAGCACTGCGAAGAGATTTGCCGCCTGTCCGGAGCTCGTGCACATAGCACCGACGCCGCCCTCCAGGGCAGCTATCTTCTTTTCTACAGCGTCCACCGTGGGATTGGCAAAGCGCGAGTATATATACGCCTCCGTCGGGTGATCGAAGATATCCCCGATACGCTCAGTCGAATCAAATCGATAGGTCGTACTCTGCACTATAGGCATCACGCCAGGACTGCCATTTTCTGGTTCATATCCCGCGTGCAGGCATAGCGTTTCATCTTTCATATCGAGTACCCCCTATTTTACGTCCTGATCCTGTACATTATCCGGCTCCACGCGGCTACGCGCCTGCATGATACTCCTGCCATTGAATACGCCGCCATCAGCTATCGAGAAGCTATGAGCCTTGGCGTCGCCAACGAGCTCGCCTGTAGCATCAATGGAGAGCGCGCCCTGAGTCTCAACGTTTCCACGCACTGTACCAGATATAAGCAGTTCCTGAGCCGATACATCGCCCTCGACCAAGCCGTTTGTGCCTATCACCGCTCTGCCGCCAATAGAGACGCCACCTTTGACATGACCATCTATACGCACATGACCCGAGCCCGTTATCTGCCCGTCTATATTCGTATTCTCGCCGATGACTGTCTCTATCTCGTTCGTCCCCGCCGTCGAGTCAACCTTCTTCATGACACGATTGAACATCAGCCGCCCTCCTTATCATCTATCGATAAATAGCCGCGTATCCCTATATCACAAGTAATTAACCGGATTCACGCGCTGTCCGTTAACATTCACCTCATAGTGTACATGAGGGCCGGTAGAAAATCCCGTCGATCCCATATAGCCTATGATCTGGCCTTTCCTCACATGCTGACCAGCAGTCACCACGACCTGCTGCATATGCCCATAACGCGTAGAGATGCCATTACCATGGTTGATATCCACCATGTTGCCATATCCGCCAGAGTTCCAGCCTGCAACCGTCACGGTACCGTCTGCCGTTGCATGTATCGGCGTTCCGTAGTCATTAGCTATATCCACACCAGGATGGAAATCCGAGCCGCCCCAACGCATACCAAACGGCGAGCTGATAGAGCCCGTTGCCGGCCACATAGACGGTATCGTCGTAGACTGTGCGCCGCTGCTGCCAGCCAAGACTGTCTTCTGCTGATTCATGATCTGCTCGCGGATACCGGCGAGAGACTCCTCCTTGGCTGAGAGGACCTCATCCAGGCGGCTGAGTGCCGCGTCAACTGCGTCCGGATCCGCTTCAACGAAAGGGTAAGGACCACCCTGGCCATCATCCTGGCCGCTCGTGCTGGAAGAGCCCGCAAGCCTCCTGAGCTCCATCTCAGCCTGATCGATCTGATCCATGCGCTCCTGCAGTGCATTCGCCTTCTTTGAAAGCTGTAAGAGCTGCTCCTGCTGAATGCTGTTGACTTCCTTCAGCTCCGTAATGCGCTGCTCATCTGAACTAGCAGCATACGTGCTGTAAGCCGCATACCCTGCCGCGCCGACGAAAAGCATCGCCGCAACAGCAAATGATGCCGCACCATACTTTAATAACCTGATAGGCAGCCTGATACTATGAACTGTACCGCCCTGATGCGGGATAATCTTTATCGTATACTCCCTGGCATCGGGCTTCTCGTTTTCTTTTTCCAACAAAAAATCTCCCTCCAACGGATCTATCAGTCCGTTTAACTCAATCCGAGCCATAAGGCTCTACCCCTCAAAAGCACGAGATTATCCATCACATGTTTAATCACATACAGAGCTATTATATCACAATCCCACTACGAGGTACAGTATATTTCTGAGCCTAAAGAACCGATGGATTCGCCATA
>OMZT01000033.1 GCA_900315615.1 uncultured Veillonellaceae bacterium
GAGCAGAGCAATCGTCACCCCTGCGCCTCCTGCACCGACAAATCCTATGACGGCGCCGAGTGCAAGCATAGAAGCAAAAAGCATATAAGATCATGATCCTTTCTGACGCTTAGTAATATCCGATTTTTGATAATATAGTCCATTATATCATATCACATATATCTTTTGACGTGGTACATTTTTTAGGTATACGAAAAAGGATGCTTCACCAATCAAAGAGGCATCCTTTTTTTTGTACTTGAGATGCTTAGCCTTTTTTGCGGCTCAGTACGTCAGCTACGGTATGGCAAACATTGTCGAGGTTTATCGGCTTCGTCGTGTGGGCGTCCATTCCTGCTAGTAGTGACTTTTGCACGTCATCATTGAAAGCATTTGCCGTCATCGCGATGATCGGTATATCACGCGCCTCCTGCCGCTTCGCCTCGGGCAGGCTATCATCGTCAGCAAGCGCCCGTATAGCCTTTGTGGCTTCGTATCCGTTCATGACGGGCATCATGATATCCATGAATATGATGTCATAGCTTCCGGTCTCGCTATCCATGAATGCGTCGAGAGCCTGACGTCCATTTGGCGTTATCGTCACGGACGCGCCCTTCAGCTTCAGCATCTTCTTGAGTATCTCGGCGTTGATATCGTTATCCTCTGCTGCCAGTATATGAAGCCCGTTCAGCGCATCTGAGAAATCCTTTTGCGGCGCGTCCTTCTTCACCGTATCCGCATGCTTCATCGGGATGATCACGATGAACGTGCTGCCCTCACCGAGGCGGCTATTGACAGAGATACTGCCGCCGAGGATGTCAATCAGGTTCTTTGTGATGGCGAGTCCCAGCCCTGTGCCCTGTATCTCCTCTGAGCCGAACAATTCCTCACGCGCAAATGGCGAGAAAAGCTTCTTTTGGAATCCCTCTGACATGCCTCTGCCGTTGTCAGATATACTAAAGGAAATATTGCTGCAGTCGTCTCCTGTCGACGCGACCTCCTTCACGTTCATATAGATATGGCCACCCTGCGGCGTGTACTTCATCGCGTTAGAGAGGATATTCAGGAGTATCTGCTGTATACGGTTCACATCTGCTTCAAAGTTCATTTGGCGCAGTCCCTCTGCAGATATCTCAAATCTCTGGTGTTTGCGGTTTGTCTGCGGGCGTATGATGGTATCTATCGTATCGAGAAGCTCTCCGAGGATGAAATGCTCCGGGTTCAGTATGAAATGCCCTGTCTCTATCTTAGAGACGTCGAGTACATCATCGATGATACTCAGGAGGTGCTTTCCAGATGAAAGTATCTTCCTTGTGTCTTCCTTGACTTTCGTTGCGTCTCCAGGTGCTTGATTTATCAGCGTAGCAAAGCCGATGATAGCATTGAGTGGTGTGCGCATATCATGTGATACGTTCGAAAGGAATACCGTCTTCGAGTTATTTGCCCTGTTCGCGGCCTCCAGTGCGTCCTCGAGTGCTGTATGCGTCTTCTCTAGCTCGTTGTTCGCCCTTGCAAGCTGTATATTCGCTGTGGTCAAAGCCTTCTTCGCCATGTTCTCCTTTATGAGCTTTATCAATATGAGTATGGCTATAGTACCTATCAATCCTATCATCATGCCGCCATACGCGTGCATGAAATCGTATATCGTGTATGGGCTGGTATTCTGCGAGCTGATGAATGTATATGAATTTACATCATTGGCATTCAGTGACAGTATGACGCTGTTCATGATCGACATGAGCTCAGGGTTGTTCCTCGCGAGTGCGAATCCAATCCTGCTATTGCTGTCCGTCTGGCTGACGGTCAGATCCGGATAGTCGGATATCCAGCTGCTGAGCTCATTGATATTGTAGCTGTTGGTGATCATGTAATCCGCACGGCCTTCATTCACGGCATCCAGGCAATCTCTGAAGTTGTTGCACTTTATCACCTTTATGTCAGGACGGCTGTAGAAAGCCAGGTCGCTTGGGTAATATTTGATGCGTATGGCCATCCTATTGTCGTTCTGTTCATCGTAGCCGTCCTTATAGACGATGATCCTTGAATACCTGTATACGGACGTAGTCTGAAGGAGACCATTCTTCTCAGCAGATGAATAGTTGATGGTCCATGGGAATATCGCCGAGACCTCACCATTTTCGAGTCCCTTAAGCATATTATCATACGTGTCATATGCGACGACTTCAAATGTGATACCCGTCTTATCGGAGGCTTCTTGGAGCACATAAGAGATCAGCCCTTTGAGCTCCTTGCCATCATAGTAGCTCATCGGCATATAGTCTTTGAGGCAGCCTATCTTCAATACTTGATGATTCTCAATCCACTCCCTCTCAGCGGGATTGAGATACGCCGACTCATTGTTCTCGGTATAGTACCTGTATTTCATCGTGGCATTGTATGATGGATACTGTGCCAGTATATCAGACTGCGCCGTATTGATATCCTCCATCAGGTCTGGGCGGCTCTTGCTGATGGCAAAGAAAAACTCCGACTCACCAAAGTTGAATGCCGGCACTACCTGATGAACGAGCGACATATCTGCCGCCGCCATGCCATCTATGGTGCCATCTTTGAGATCGTTCCAGTTCTTATCGCCCGTATACTCCTTGAACGTGAGCTCTATCCCGTTGTCCTTTGCCCACTTTCTGCATATCTCCTCCGTATACGAGTTGGCGTCGCAGCCGATGACCGCACCCTGTAGTGACTGCATATCCTCGGCATTGATCTTGCCATTGCCCTCAGGATCTATGTATATGTAGTACCTTTCCTCGCCTTGTGGACGTGATGGGAAGAGCATATGCTTCTCACGCTCAGGCGTCCTAGACACATTCATCATGACATCTATCTCGCCTTTTTCGAGCATCTGCGTGAGGTTGCTGAAGCTGTCATCTACGTACTTTATCCGCCAGCCCGCGCGGTATGCGATCTCCTGCAGGTATTCATATCCGTATCCCTCGCGTAAGCCATACCTATCGACCGTCGAGAACCCCATATAATCGAACATGCCGACGCGTACGATTTTCTGTGATGGAATATCAAAATTAAATTCCAGTGTCGTTTCTGTGCTATTGATGGGGGTATTTGATGCTTGTTCGTGATGGTGATTGAAGAAATATATCAATAAAGGCACAATAATGGCGAGCAAGAGTATAGCATATGTTTTCATGCTCATATATATCAGCCCCTACTCTCAGCTAAAGTAATCCTATATGGAATATTTCGTGAAAAAATAATCTTTCTCCTGCAAATCAATGCCATATATGGTGCAAATCAGACAGGTCAGTTTTGACAAAAGTAATTTTTTTTCAGCCGTAATAGGAATTAACAATACAATATTGTATAAAACAATTTATTGTAGTATAATCAAAATGTATTGAATGATAATGTAACCGATTTCATAAACTGATTTACGAAAAATCTCTTGATGTATCGGAACTGAGCGTTGAAAGGAAGACTATGCCATGGCTGTACATGTTATCAAAGAGGCGCGCCGCTGCCAGCAGTGTAAGAATCCGGAGTGCAAGCTGCAGGGATGCCCTGCGGGTACGGATATCCCGAGGATGATACGTCTTTTTCTCGATGGGAAGATAAACGAGGCAGGAGCCATGCTGTTCGAAAATAATCCGTTGAGCGTGATGTGCTCACTGGTGTGCGACCATGAAGCGCAGTGCGAGGGGCATTGCATCATGGGAAGTGATGGCACACCGGTACAGATCTCATCTATAGAGCACTATATCTCTGACGCATATCTTGACAAGCTCAGTATAGAGCGCGAGCCGGACAAGGGTCAAAACGTGGCTGTCATCGGATCTGGGCCTGCTGGACTGACAGTGGCAGTGAAGATGGCGGCGCTCGGATATAACGTGACGATATTTGAGCGCATGGACAAGATCGGCGGCATGATGCGCTATGGCATACCGGATTTTCGTCTGCCGCATACGATACTCGACCGCTACGGCAAGAAGCTTCTTGAGCTCGGAATACAGATCCGTCCGAATACGACTATAGGCGGCGCGCTCCATCTGGATACATTGCTCGATGACGGCTATGACGCGATATTCATCGGCTCGGGTGCATGGAGGCCGCGCAGCCTCGGTGTCAAGGGTGAGAGCCTCGGCAACTGCCACTATGCGGTCGACTATCTGAAGAATCCGGACGCATATCATCTCGGCGATAGCGTGGCTGTCATCGGCTCGGGCAACTCTGCCATGGACGTTGCGCGCACGGCTATCCGCAAGGGAAGCCGCTATGTCACGGTCTATTCGCGCGGTGGTGAGGTCACGGCCAGCGTCAGGGAGTTTGAATACACGCAGGCCGATGGCGTAGAGTTCGAATATTTCAAGGGAGTGAGCGAGATCACGCCGAAGGGACCGATGTTTAGGGAGTGCAAGGTCGACAATAACGGCAAGAACGTCATGAGCGGAGATCCGGTGCTTTTCCCATCTGACAGCACGATTATCGCCGTGAGCCAGGGACCAAAGGATAAGATCGTGCGCACCACGACGGGACTTGAGACGAACAGCAGAGGACTCCTCGAGGTCGATGAGAAAGGCATGACCACGCGTGAAGGGGTTTTCTCCGGCGGCGATGTCGTACTCGGACCGAGGAATGTCGTACAGGCTGTAAAGAATGCCAGATATGTGGTAAAATCTATGGATGAGTATCTTTCAGCAAAGAGGGGCTGAAAGTCTGATTCTTAGATGGTGAGGGATAATACATGAACGATGCAGATCGCAAACGGTATTCTGACGAGCTGATGGGGAAAGATGAGGATTTCTACCGCAGGGCTTTCGATGAAAGTGCGCGTGACCGCAGCATATACAGCTATCCAGAGATATGCGATGGACTGTCGGCATTTGATGAAGGAAGGCGCGCTTTTCTTCTCAGCGAGGCGGCATTCTACTATGAAAAGCGTCTCGACGAGGACGAAGATAGCTTTACCGCTGATCTCTTGGAAGCTGCAATCAAGAGATGGGACGTCTTGTCATTAGAGGAGAGATTCATGCCGATTGATGGCACGGATTTCAGGCTTATCGACCATCATATGATATATGTCCGCGATACCGAAGGCCAGCTGAGAGACGCCGGTATCTTGGGGGATTTCGCGGGATATGGATTCATAGATGAGGAAAAGGGGCTGTCCGTTTACTATGTATGCACGGCGGCTATAAATGGCGATCATTTCATCTTCGGTATGCCAGATGCGAAAAAGAAGCTCATTTTGAATATCGGCCAGCTGAAGGGGCTGGATTTTCAGACTATGGACAAGAAATACTCAGAGCATGGGCCGCTTCAGAGCATACTGTTCGGCATCATGAAGCAGTACGACGCAAGGACCATCGGCATAAACGAGATTCGCGGCGCACTGGACCTGGATCCGCTGCGCCATGATGAGTATCCAGACGACCTCAGGGCAGTGCTTACATGTGAGGGATTTAATCCAGAGCAGGTATGGGTGCGCTCCGTGAAGCCTACAGACGACAAGATTGTCGCGCGCCTTCTCGTAGAGCCCTATCAGGACTTTGGCGTACATGCTGGGGACGTACTTGAGCTAGAGCCCATGGATGGAGGAGAGGCCGGTCTTGTACTGGTCGCCGAGTGTGAGAACGCCTGAGCATATCTGTGATACGCATCACAGACAGGATTCGTGAAATGGTATAAGCTATACCCATAGATAATATATTCTAAAGGGGATACGCATATGAGATATGATATAGCAATCATTGGTACGGGTCCCGCCGGGCTAGAGGCGGCAATCACTGCAAAGATACGCAACAAGAGTATACTGCTTTTGGGGAGCCGCAGCCTGAAAAAAATCAGGAAGGCACCAAAGGTGATGAACTACCTCGGACTCCCGGAGATCACGGGAGAAGAGCTCGCAAAGTCCTTCATTTCACATATAGACAAGATGGGAATCACCATCACGGAGGAGCGTGCAAGCCTCGTCTATCCGATGGGAGATTATTTTTCGATACAGACCGCAGAGAATGGCACAATCTACGAGGCAAATGCGGTGATACTGGCTACAGGTATGGTGCAGGAGAAGAGCCTCAAAGGAGAAAATGATTTTCTCGGGCGCGGCGTCAGCTACTGCGCGACCTGTGATGGTGGATTTTTCAAGGGAAAGCGCATCGCAGTCATCGCGGACAGCCGTGACAAGGAAAAAGAGGTAGATTTCCTTGCTGAGCTTGCAGATGATGTGATGTATTTCCCACAGTATGGCGATGAGCTGAACGTGAACGCCAAAGTCCAGGTGCTCAGGGAGAAGCCGGTTGCGGTCAAGGGCGGCATGAAGGTATCAGGGCTGCAGACAGACAAGGCGGAGTACGATGTGGATGGC
>OMZT01000030.1 GCA_900315615.1 uncultured Veillonellaceae bacterium
CGGGCGGAAACCCTGCTGAGAAAGAAGGATTCCCCGAAAAACGACGAGGAAAAATACTTCATGCAGATGATTAAAATCGTGAACAAGGTTACGACGAAATAAAAAAGGAGCTACCATTTGGTAGCTCCTTTCGTTATCCGACATTCTTCATGTGTTCTTCATATCCATCACAATAGTCTTGGTATTGGTCGTCAATTTCGTTGTCTTCATGGTTGATGAATTTGTCGAGTTCCGAAGAATAGTAGTTTTGGAGATAATCGTCATCATTCATGGATTTCCTGAATCCAGTACAGGCCGCTGACCAGGCAGAATGAAATCGGCGTGCCGCGCATGGCGTCGATGAGAATGGACTGCCACGAGTCTTCATCGCCGGGCATGTGCCGTTCAATGCGGCGGTTGATGGTTTTGTTCAGCGCTATGCCAATGGCCAGTGCGAGTATCAGAATGCATCCGGGCAGTAGCAGCATATCAAGCAGCTGCTGCGCGTCGATGCCCTGTAACAAGGGGAGATTCAATGTCATGACACACCTTCCTATTCCTTACAAAACAAAACCGCAAGTCACTATGCTCGCGGTTCTCGAAAAAAACTCATTCTGGTTTTTGCATTGTCTTTTGCTTAACCAGCTATGCCTGGCTTAATGCCATGGGAATCTTGGCGAAGACCTCCTTGATATCTACCAGTAAATCGTCATAGAGTGAGACTTTGATGTATTGGCGTGTGGCTGCCTGTTCGTCTTTGTCCATGGATTGCCATTCCAGCTCGGTGAAATCCTCGTATACGTGGTCAAGCTCGAATTGTCCGCCCTGGTTCAGATAAACCTCGACAGAGCGCGTGCCAGCAGTGACAATCCAGTATTCCTTGACACCGGCTTTTGCATAGGCTTTCATCTTGGGACCACGATCGCGCATGGCTGTGGATGGCGAGAGTACCTCTACCACCAAATCCGGCGCGCCGTACAGTGCATTGGGCTTGATGATGTCATGGTTGCAGACAATCATGACGTCTGGCACGAACACGTTCTTTTCGTCTAAATGTACGTCCACCCCATCGGCAAAGACCATGCAGGGCTTGCCTTTGAGATAATTGCCAAATATCGTGGTCAGGTTGGCAATGATGATATTGTGCGCGATAAACGGTCGCGGTGACATCATGCACACCTTGCCGTCAATCGTCTCCATCGGTATAGCATCCAGTCGTACCGCCTGTTCCATACTCTTGCCTCCTTTGCATGAAATGCTGATTTTGCTTATCTAGTATTATACAACAGGCTTCACCGGTTAGCTAGTTTTTTTCAGGTGTAGTCAGCGAAGGACAGGATTGTATGAGGCGGCGATGCAGGAGCTCTCGCTCATTGTTGAGGTAGAAGCCGTAGGCGTGCGTGGCGTCACGGTCGTTGGTGTGGTGCCTTGCGCGGAGCTTATGCTGTATCCGTTTTGTGGATATGTAAAAGAACCTTGGTAGATTTTGGTAATAAACATAGTTGGCATTATTTTACCAAACTGGTACAATATAACTGTACATAGAATTACCAGTTAAGTGCAGGTTTAAAAATTATGGGGTGATAAACATGGAGCATCCGGGTCTCGAATTAGAAAAAAGAATAAACGAGTGCGGGATGTCCCGCAAAGAATTGGCACTCCGTACGGGTGTAACGGAAAAACATATCAGCACTGTGATTAATGGTGAACGTGGTATCTCGACTGGATTTGCCCGCAAATTGGGGTATGTTTTTCCAAAAGCGCAAGACTGGCTCAGACTTCAAAATGAATACGATCAGGAACAGTTGCAGATTAAAGATCAGCAAAATATTACGGAGGATGAGCTGGCTGTTTTAAAACCGTTGCACGATATTACGCAGTACTTTATCGAACAACAGTATATGCATAATAATTGCGGAGATGTTACTAAGGTTATGCAGTTGCGTAGTCTATTAAACATAAGTAACTTGACCAGTATTCCGCAAATTACCTACAACGCAGCATATCGTGTGCAGTTGTCAAAAAATATAAGGGTTAATCCGTATGTGCTCTTTGCATGGCAACGGCTCTGCGAAAAAAAGACTGAAAATATTACGGTTCGCTGTGGTCTTGATAAGGATAGGTTGCGTGACAGCTTGCCTGATATCAAATCCATGATGTTCGGCAAAATTGATGAAGGCGTTCAGTTGCTTCAGGAGTGCTTTGCAAGCTGCGGCATTGCTTTTCAGGTTGTGAAAAACTTTCGTGGCGCACCGGTTCAAGGTTTTATCAAGGAAAGTGCGAATAACAAGATTATCCTATGCCTTACGATTAGAGGTAAAAGGGCAGATACATTTTGGTTTACCTTATTTCATGAAATAGCGCATATCCTCTATAGTGATTATACTAACCGTTTTGTGGATTTTGATTCTGTACCAGGGAAAATCGAGGAACGTGCCGATCAGTTTGCACGCGATACTTTGCTTACGCCAGAGCAGTACCGCGCATTTGTCCACGAGGGCAATTATGCAAGCTGGCACAATATTGCGGCATTTGCTTCAGCCATGCATGTTGAACCGTTTATCGTGATAGGCCGTCTGCAAAATGACAAACTGCTGGATTGGTCGCATTATCAAAATAAAATAAGACATTATGAGTGGGCGTGAGTGGAATGCCGCCCTAAAGGAGGTGATGCTCTGTTGATAGAGTATAAAAAAGCGCCCCGACCGCCAACGCCATGGCAATCAGGACGCAATCTCCGAATAGATTCTACTCGAATCCACAATCTCATTATAGAATCCTTCGGAGAAAAAGTCAAAGAACAATGTTGTCCAATTGATGCACAGAGTCGTGAAAGGCGGATGTGTTATGTCTTTGAAGAAGGGTTTCTACCATGAGAAGAAAAAAGAATTTAAAGAAATTGTTGAATCTCGGCTTGTTGGATTACACCAATTTGACTCCCAAGCTGGGCGAACTTGATATGCCGTATGTCGTCTGCCACAATGTACCAGAAATTGATTACTTGGCATCGTTCAGCCAGCCATCTACGTATTTTCATACGCCCCATACCTGCGTGAGTTTCTTTGAATACGACGTGCATATGGATAGTCTTTACGGGCTGTGGAACGCTATTTATTTTGGTGTGAAAGAGTTGCAGGAGTACTACTTGGAACGTTTTTCGGGCGTCAAGTATTTTATTGTGCCGGACTATTCGAAGTGTGGTGATGTACCGGAGGTGGAGAACCAACATCGCCAGTTCCGCTCCCGTCTGGTATCTATTTGGCTAGTTATGAACTTGCATGCGGTAGTGATACCATTGGTATCCTGTGCTAATCAGTATGAGATGAGTTAGGACGACTGCGAGGTAGTCGCATTTAATGCTAAAGGCCCTATGGGTGATGCCAAGCAGCTTAAAATCTTTATCGACTCCATCAAATATACAGTAGATCGTTTGCATCATTTGCGAAGGATTATCGTTTATTCAACATCGCCTAACATAGATAAGGTGTATGAGATTTTCCGTTATGCCATCGATGCGGGTATATGTGTTCAGGTTCCTGATAATATGCTGCAAACAAGGCAACGTCTTCAAGGGAGGGGTACCGATGGCAGCGACCAATAACAGCGGTTTAGGGAGCGGGACCAATGGTTCGCCGCAAGCGAGTTTAGAAGAAGGTATTTATGCAGCTCAGGAAGCAGCAAATGAGGTATCCGGCCCACCACTTCCATTATACCGACCGTCTGAGAAACATGACACTACGCATAATTGGGGGAGTCCCAATCATATCAAGACGCAAGTAGAAGGCCAGCGGCTACTCGACACAGGCTATCATAGTGGCAAGCAGATTTACAATATTACAGCAGATAGAAAAATAGTGAAATTCCAGCCAGACAATACAGCTGATAATGGTTATCACGCGTATGAGGTTACGTCGCCACGCGATATACCATCTAGCGTTTTGAAAAAGATGCGGGATGATAAGGTTATTTCAAATAGTGAATATACAAAATTCAGGAAAGGAAAGGTGTGATTATGGAGGAACAGGTCATTGGCGATAAGAATGTGTTCGCAGTGGGTTTTTCTTTCCATGACAAGCAGCATGTGACAGAATTGTCTATGTATGTACGTGGCAAGAATATTTTGGCCTTTAACCGTGCAGCCGAAGATATGACAACTTGCTGGAATTTGGATGAGTTAGCGGAATGGCTGCGGGCATTTCTCAATGGTATGCAGCAG
Organism: uncultured Veillonellaceae bacterium; assembly: GCA_900315615.1. GTDB lineage: Bacteria > Bacillota > Negativicutes > Selenomonadales > Selenomonadaceae > RUG114. Next base: position 4,196 of record OMZT01000030.1, read on the forward strand.
GATCCGTATCCAGTTGAGGTAGCTGGGCGTTTTGCAGCGGAGAAAGATGTAAATGCCCGTACGTATGATACGGATGATATGGAAGCTTTTGATGCCTATTATGACGCTTTGGACGATTGGAATGCGCGTCATCGTTGGCACACTGCCTCCGCTGGAGCCATTTTGGCGGATGTATATTTTCAATCAAAAGGCGATACCGTAGAAATATCCTGGAACAATCAGGACGCCCCTGATGAGATTAAGTTTCAAGAACAAATTGGCGGTACTGCTGTGCCGAAAGATGTTTTTGTTAAAGTGGTAGATGCGTTTTTACAGGCCTATGCAGAATACTGGTTCTAAACACCATACGATATAATTCCACAGAAACCTTTCTTGCTATGAAAGCAGGGAAGGTTTTTGTGTTATCCGATGCTCTGTGTCAGCGACTGATAGAGTTGCATGAGGGCGGCGACGTAGGCGCTCTCGGTCATTTTCAGCCTGAAATCCCGCAGTTTTATATATATGCCGCTGGTATCCCCACATCCATTGCCATATAAAGGCCTACCTGCTTCACAGCCATCTCAGAAAGATGGCTGCCATTGCCTGGCTGCTTGTAGGTCTCTATGATATCCAGTTCGTCGAGCAAACTTTGCATGGTGAAGTTGGGGAAGAGATTGTTCTCGTCCATTTTCTTCTTGATATAGGACAGGTACATCAGTGTAACGAACTGGATGAACAGCTTGCCCTCGAAGTTTTCCTCAGAGGCGGCGGACATGCGGCGCATATCCAGGCACTCTTTTAGATTGCCGAAGGATTTCTCGATGGTATATCTGAATTGCCTTGATGGGATCTTTCATGCCGTTGGACATGAGCGCGAAATAGCCGAAGCCTTCCCACTTGGCGCGGATGACATCTTACTTCGACGTGACGATGATTCCACGTTTCGGGTGTCCCTCGCATCATCAAAACGCGGGTGAATTTGCCTATTTCCGAAGGGAACAGTCCCGCCCACGACAAATTCCCCATCGCCCGTGCCAAATGCCCCGCAAATCGCCGATTTCGTGGATTCTGCCGTTCGTGTCATCCCGCCGCCCGCCTCGGTGGCTGTCCTCCGTCGAAGGAAGGAATACCCCCGCCCTTCTTTTCTTGGAATTTGGAGCATTTTCTACAAAAAATTTCGCTTTCCATGAAAAAATCCTATCCACGAAGAAAAACTTGTAGTAAAATAAACAAAAAGAGATAAAATTTCAATGAAAACCTAAGTGAATGAGGTGAAGGAAACATGACAACGAATACAAAAAACCTCGCCGTCGTCCTCGGCCTTGCGCTCATGGCGGCGTACCCGATGGAGGCATCGGCGAATCAGTACACCGTCAGCGACGGGGAGAGGGAGCACTACGAGGAAACCCTGAAAAACTTGGGATATAAGGACGGGGTGGGACACTCCGACGCGGACATCGCGAAAATCGCCAAGGACATTATCAGGGCAAACCCATCGAAACTGACCGACGACCCGAATGTGACACCAAGGTATATCAAGCCGATTTGCGGGAAGGAGAACGGACATACCTTTTTCTTTGGATATGGGGGAATCAACATCGGCTCGAAAGGCGAAATGTTCCATGC
>OMZT01000092.1 GCA_900315615.1 uncultured Veillonellaceae bacterium
CTATTTATCTCTAATGCGCTTCAGGTATCTCACGTCGCATGCAATATGTCCAGTATCTGTGCACACAAATAGAGGCTGCTGCAATAACTGCAACAGCCTCTTATTTGTACATCGGTCAGTTTATCGAAATTTGCTTTTCCTCACGCTCTAGAAGGTATTGCTTTTCCCTATCAAGTATATGCTCTGCCTCTGTGAATTGCATTTGCTGTTGTTTCCCAGAAGTTCCGCCATATGAATTACGATTCTTAACACATGTTTCAGGGCGTATTACATCCTTGATATCTTTATCGAAAAGTGGCGAAAGTGCCTTGAACTCGTCCTCCGAGAGATCCTCAAGCCATTTGCCCTGTTCGATACAGTAGTGAACTGCCTTTCCTGAAACGGCGTGCGCTTCGCGGAAGGGAAGTCCTTTCTTGGCAAGATAATCCGCCAAATCTGTCGCGTTTGAAAAATCTTCGGTAACGGCTCTCTTCATTACTTCGCGGTTAACCTTCATTCCGCGGAGTATTTCAGCATACACTGCAAGGCTGAATTTGACTGTATCAATCGCATCGAAAAGACCCTCTTTATCTTCCTGAAGATCCTTATTATATGCAAGAGGCAGTCCCTTGACAGTCGTGAGCATTGCCATTAGATGACCGATTACCCTACCAGTCTTGCCGCGCACAAGCTCCGATACATCGGGGTTCTTCTTTTGAGGCATCATGCTGGAACCGGTACAATGCGCATCATCAAGCTCAATAAATGAGAACTCGCGCGTACACCACGTGATAGTCTCTTCACTGATACGTGATAGATGTACCATCAGTATTGAAGCCGCAGAAAGGAATTCCATGATGTAGTCACGGTCACTTACAGCATCCATACTGTTTGTATATATGCTGCCAAAACCGAGCTGCTTGGCAACAGACGTCCTGTCTATCGGGAAAGTTGTTCCAGCCAGTGCACCAGCGCCTAACGGCATAATATCAGCACGCTTGTAAACACCTAAGAAGCGTTCATAGTCGCGTGCAAACATTGAAAAATACGCCATCAGATGATGTGAGAACAGTATTGGCTGTGCACGTTGCATGTGCGTATAACCAGGCATTATAGTATCCTGATTCTTCTTTGCAACGTCGAGCAAAGCTTGCTGCATATCACGTATCAGGCGCATTACATCAACTGTTTCACGCCTGACATACATATGCGTATCAAGTGCTACCTGATCATTACGGCTGCGAGCCGTATGCAACCTGCCTCCAGCTTCGCCAATAGCATCGGTCAGCCTTTTCTCGATATTCATATGGATATCTTCCAGCTCCATAGAAAAATCGAACTGTCCGTTCTCAATTTGTGTTAATATCCTTTTCAAGCCATTCACGATATCGTTACGATCTTTTTCAGATATGATACCACATTCTGCAAGCATTGTTGCGTGTGCTATCGAACCAGCGATATCTTCACGGTACATTCTTTTATCGAAGCTGATTGACTGCTGGAAATCATTGACCATCTTATCGGTCGTTTTTGAGAAACGACCACCCCACAGCTTTTCACTCATTTAAGAGACCCCGTTTTTTCCTGCATAAGAGCACGAACCTTGAGTGGGAGTCCGAACAGGTTGATGAATCCGGTAGCATCTGCCTGATTGTATACATTATCACGCTCAAAGGTAACATATTCTTTGCTGTAAAGGGAATAATCTGACTTGGAGCCAGCACTTATGATATTGCCCTTATAAAGCTTAAGCTTTACAGTACCGGTTACCGTCTGCTGTGTGCTGTCAACGAATGCAGCGAGTGCCTCACGCAGCTGGCAGAACCACATTCCATCATAGACGAGCTCGCCATATTTGATAGCTACCTGCTGCTTAAAATGGAACGTTGCACGATCGAGGCAGAGGTACTCAAGCTCACGATGAGCATAATAAAGGATGGATCCACCAGGATTCTCATAGACACCACGGGACTTCATGCCAACCAGACGATTCTCGCAGATATCAACTATGCCTACGCCATTTCTAGCACCAATTTCATTCAGCTTTGTAAGAAGCTCAACTGCCCCCAGCTTCTCTCCATTTACTGATACAGGAACACCCTTCTCAAAAGCTATCTCAACATATTCTGGCTTATCTGGTGCATCCTCAGGCGCTTTTGAGATGAGGAACATGCTGTTATGCGGCTCATTGGAAGGATCTTCCAGGTCTGATCCTTCATGGGAAAGATGCCATATATTGCGGTCCATGCTGTACGTCTTGTTGTCCGTCGCGACCGGGATATTATGCTTCTTGGCATATTCTATCTCTTCAGTTCTTGCGCCAAGCTCCCATTCACGCCATGGAGCAATGATATCGATATTTGGAGCAAGAGCCTTTACCGTCAATTCAAAACGTACCTGGTCATTTCCCTTGCCAGTTGCACCATGCGCAATAGCATCTGCTCCCTCTTTCTTTGCGATTTCTACAAGTTTCTTTGCGATAACCGGGCGTGCAAACGAAGTACCAAGGA
>OMZT01000034.1 GCA_900315615.1 uncultured Veillonellaceae bacterium
CAGCAAAGAATACGATGGGAGTGCTGATATTGAATCGGACGGCAAAAACATGGTATGCTGCACAGTAAGAATACCACTTGATCGCATCATTCCTGTTGAAACTAGTAAAAAGAGGTGATCTTAAAAATGAATTTCATGCTTATTGATGACGACGAGACGATACGCATTATGCTTCAGGATATCATTGAAGATGAAGACCTTGGTATCATCATCGATTCAAGATCATCTGCTGAGGATTTATCCGTAGAAATGCTCCAGCTGAAAAAAATCGATATACTTATAATCGATTTTTTGATGCCCGGACGTGATGGCATTGACGCAGTAAAAGCATTAAAGGGATTCAATGGCAGAATCATCATGCTGTCTCAGGCAGAAGATAAAGATATCATCGCAAAGGCATATAAAGCAGGCATATCCTCATACATATCAAAGCCTTTGAACCGCATTGAAGTCACCAGCGTCATACGTGATAATATTGAAAACCTTAAATTGCGTGCATTTGCTGAAGGCATACAGACAAGCCTGCAGCGCACATTCAGCAATTCACATGTTCTCCCTATGTCTGAATCCCCTCATCAAGTATATGCTATGCGTAAACGCGGCAGCGCGATATTACATGATATGGGGATACATGCAGAGACTGGAAGCCGTGATATACTCGCTATACTAGATGTCCTCGATGAAGCTAATGCTGCTTCTCTTCCAAGCCTAAAGCAACTTTTTGCACAAGTCGCAGCAAAGCGTGGACTACCTGAAGATAAGGAATCTAAGGCTATCGAGCAGCGTATACGTCGGGCGATATTCCAAGCTATGACAAACATAGCCAATATGGGAATAGTGGATTTCGCAAGCCCTTCATTCGGAGAGTACTCGATGCATTACTTTGATCCTGCTGAGATACGAAGCCTCATGAACGACCTTGAGCAAGGCATTAGACCACAGATATCGCGCTGCCATATTAATACAAAAAAATTTCTGCTGGCATTACTGATGGAATGCCAGCAGAAATAATGCTATCATAGTTGCTCGTCAAGCATGGGTTTCAGGTATTTTCCTGTATATGATTCAGGGACACTCACAATCTTTTCAGGAGTACCTTCTGCGACGATCCTGCCGCCGCCTTCACCACCTTCAGGACCCAGGTCTATAATGTGATCTGCTGTCTTTATCACATCTAAATTATGCTCGATAACAACAACGGTATCACCACCATCAGCCAATCTATGCAGTATAGAAAGAAGTTTTGCTATATCAGCGGTATGAAGTCCCGTTGTAGGTTCATCGAGTATATACATAGTGCGACCAGTGCTTCTACGACTGAGTTCAGTGGCCAGTTTAACGCGCTGAGCCTCACCACCGGAAAGGGTAGTAGCCGGCTGTCCTAGCCTTATATATCCCAGCCCGACATCATGTATAACCTGCAACTTACGCGCAATCCTAGGTATATTCTTGAAGAACTCTAATGCCTCATCTACAGTCATGTCTAGTACATCCGCTATCGACTTACCTTTATAGCGCACCTCAAGGGTCTCATGATTATAGCGTGCTCCTTTACATACTTCACAAGGCACATATACATCTGGAAGGAAATGCATCTCTATCTTTATTATTCCATCGCCTTTGCAAGCCTCGCAGCGTCCGCCTTTAACGTTGAAGCTGAACCTGCCTGTTTTATAGCCTCTCGCCTTTGCTTCGTTTGTTTGCGCAAAAAGTTGACGTATGACGTCAAACAGCCCTGTATATGTCGCAGGGTTAGACCTTGGCGTTCTTCCTATAGGCTGCTGATCTATATTGATTACCTTGTCGATGTTTTCAAGACCCTCTATCCTCTTATGCTTTCCAGGCTTTCCCTTCGCATGGTAGAGCTTTGAAGCGATTCCCTTATACAATATCTCATTCACCAATGTGCTCTTACCTGATCCAGATACACCTGTCACGAGGATCAGCTTTCCAAGTGGGAACTTCACGCGAATATTTTTCAGGTTATTTTCTCTTGCCCCCACAACTTCAACATATTTTCCATTACCAGGACGATGTTTAGATGGAACTGGAATATATTTTTTCCTTGAAAGGTATTGTCCTGTTATCGACTCTGGTATCTTCTTTATTTCTTCCGCGGTTCCTTGTGCTACGATTTTTCCGCCATTTTCACCGGCTCCAGGACCTATATCGATAATTTCATCGGCTGCATACATAGTATCTTCATCATGCTCCACGACGATAAGTGTATTACCTAAGTCGCGGAGTTTCTTCAATGTAGACAGCAATCTATCATTATCTCTTTGATGCAGGCCTATCGAGGGTTCGTCGAGTACATACAGCACACCAGTCAGCCCAGAGCCGATCTGTGTTGCGAGGCGTATGCGCTGAGCTTCTCCTCCAGAAAGGGTGCCTGCAGAGCGGCTCAATGTCAGATATTCCAGCCCAACATTAAGCAAGAATCCCAATCTTGCATGGATTTCCTTGAGTATCTGCGACGCTATCTTCTTTTCTCGTTCCGTAAGCTCCACCCTGCTGAGGAAAGCATCACATTGCCTTATGGTCATATTGGTTACATCATAAATATTTTTTCCGCCTACGGTGACGCCTAGCACCTCGGGCTTTAGTCTTGCACCATGGCACACACTGCAAGGGATGACCGTCATATAATTCTCGTAAAACTCCCTCATCATATCCGAATCGGACTCGCGATACCGTCTCTCCAAAAGAGGCATCACACCTTCGAAGCTATGATGGTGCATCCTTACCTCTCCGAACATATTCTGATACTCATAATCGAATTCTTCTGTGCCTGTGCCATAGAGTATCTTGTGCTGGAGTTCTTTCGGTATATCTTTCCACTTCGTATTTATGCTGCAGCCATACTTTTCAAGCACGGCTGCCATCTGGCACATGGCATAGCTTTTTGGGTTCTTGGATACGGGTGGGAATACCCCCTCTGCAAGAGATTTTTCATCGTCTGGAAGGACAAGCTCAATATCGAATTCTCTCTTGCTGCCCAGGCCGTTACATGCAGGGCATGCACCATATGGATTATTGAACGAAAACATCCTCGGTGCTATTTCTGGAAGGCTGATACCGCAATCAGGGCAGGCAAATTTTTCGCTATATACGCGCAGCTCCCCATCAACGATCTGTATTGCTACATTGCCATCGCCTAGCTTTAGCGCCGTTTCGAGCGAATCAGCCAATCTCTGACTGATTCCATCGCGTACTATAAGCCTGTCTATCACTATCTCGATAACATGTTTCTTGTTTTTATCGAGTTCTATATCCTCATTCACATCCAGAATATCACCGTCTACGCGCACCCTGACATAGCCTTCCCTGCGTATCTGCTCCAGCAGTTTCTTATGCTGACCCTTCTTATCTTTCACGACAGGTGCAAGAACAAGGAATTTCGTACGCTCTGGCAGTTCAAGGATTTGATCTATAATCTGATCGACACTCTGTTGTGAAATCGGTCTGCCGCATTTTGGGCAATGTGGATGACCTACACGCGCGAATAGGAGGCGGAGATAATCATATATTTCCGTTACGGTACCGACGGTAGAACGCGGGTTATGGCTTGTGGTTTTCTGGTCGATTGAAATAGCTGGCGACAATCCATCTATGTAATCGACATCTGGTTTGTCCATCTGTCCAAGGAACTGCCTCGCATATGATGACAGTGATTCGACATAGCGCCTTTGGCCTTCAGCAAATATCGTATCGAATGCAAGTGAAGATTTCCCGGATCCTGATAATCCCGTTATGACGACAAGCTTATCTCGTGGTATAGTCACATCGATATTTTTTAGGTTATGCTCTCTCGCGCCTTTTATCTTTATCACATTATCCATATTTATGCCCTCTTCTTTGCAGATGCGGGTAGGCTTCCCTCTAGTTCCACAATCATATCTCTCAGTTCTGCAGCTCTCTCAAACTCCAGAGCTCGTGAGGCCTCACGCATCTCGCGTACCAACGATTTTAGAAGAGCTTCTCGCTGTTTCTTAGTCATCTTACGCTTTGGCTTACTACTACCGTATTCAGCACTATCCTCAGCAACAAGTGTCGTTTCAATCAATGGTTTCACTGGCTTGACGATGGTCTTAGGTGTTACGTGATGCAGTTTATTGTAAGCTATCTGTACTTCGCGACGACGCTGAGTCTCATTCATTGCTCTCTGCATCGAATCAGTGATGTTATCTGCATACATAATGACATGTCCATGAGCATTGCGTGCAGCACGTCCTATGGTCTGTATCAATGATGTATCAGAGCGCAAAAAACCTTCTTTGTCTGCGTCTAATATAGCAACCAGCGAAACCTCAGGCATGTCAAGTCCTTCTCGCAGCAAGTTGATACCAACAAGGACATCGAATTTACCTGCGCGAAGGCTTTCTACAATCTCAGCTCGTTCTATAGTTGCTATGTCTGAATGAAGATACCTCACACGTACACCCATCTCTTTGAGATAGTCCGTCAGGTTCTCTGCCATCTTTTTCGTCAGTGTCGTAACGAGTACGCGCTCATCTTGCAAAGCGCGCTTCTTTATTTCCGTCAGGAGATCATCCATCTGTCCTTCAATCGGGCGCACTTCAATTTCTGGGTCGAGCAGCCCCGTCGGACGAATGATCTGCTGCGCCACCTGCTGTGCATGTTCCATCTCATACTTACCTGGAGTAGCTGAGATATAGACAATCTGATTTATTCGCTGCGTAAATTCTTCAAATGTAAGCGGACGGTTATCAAAAGCCGATGGAAGGCGAAAACCATTATCCACGAGTGATACTTTCCTAGACTTGTCGCCCGCATACATAGCCTTGAGCTGCGGCAATGTCACATGCGACTCATCCATCACTATGAGGAAATCCTCTGGAAAATAATCCAGCAACGTATATGGTGCCTCTCCTGCCTTTCTATGGGTAAGATGACGCGAATAGTTCTCTATACCAGAGCAGTATCCCATCTCCTGCATCATTTCAAGGTCGTATTTAGTGCGTTGCTCTATACGTTGCGCCTCGAGAAGTTTTCCATTATCCTTGAAGAATTTTACCTGCTGCTCGAGCTCAGCCTGTATCGTTTCGACTGCAATATCCATATCTTCTTTCTTGGTTACATAATGTGACGCAGGAAAGATCATTGAATGTGTACGTTCTCCATATATATCGCCAGTAAGTACATCGAACTCCAGTATCCTGTCTATCTCATCACCAAAAAGCTCTATGCGAACTCCACGATTGTTGTAGCCTGCAGGGAATACTTCTATCGTATCTCCGCGCACACGAAACTTGCCTCTTTCAAAGGCAATATCATTGCGTTCATATTGTATCGTGACCAGTTTCCTAAGTATCGCATCTCTGTCTATGATCTGCCCCTTATGAAGTGAGAGGACCATCTCATGATAGCTTTCTGGTGAACCGAGTCCATATATACATGATACGCTCGCAACTATAATAACGTCCTGCCTCTCGAATAATGAGCAGGTTGCAGAATGACGCAGCTCATCTATTTCATCGTTGATTGACGCGTCCTTCTCGATGTATGTATCAGTAGAAGCTATATATGCCTCTGGCTGATAATAGTCATAGTAGCTTACAAAATACCCCACATAATTATCTGGGAAAAAAGCCTTGAATTCGCTTGCAAGCTGTGCAGCCAGTGTCTTGTTATGTGCTATCACAAGCGTCGGCTTCTGCACCTTCTCAATCACCTTGGCGACGGTAAACGTCTTGCCCGTGCCAGTTGCACCAAGAAGCACCTGTGATTCCATGCCATTATCTATGCCAGCAGCTATATCCTCTATCGCGTGGGGCTGGTCTCCCATCGGTTCAAATGGAGCAACTGCCTTAAATGGTTTCTTTCCTTCGAAGTGAACCGTATTAAGCTTTGGAACCATTGCCATGATGCTGTCCCCCATTTTTTCTATGCTGTGCATCGCGGATAACAGCTTCTGCTGCAGACTCCATCGAAATACGTTTTTTCATACTGTACTTCCTAAGCCTTGTATATGCATCATTTTCCGTGATTCCCAAAAGATCCATGAGGATTCCTTTCGCTCTGTCAACGTTTTTACGAGCCTCCAGATCCTTTTCCACCTTATCAGCGTCTTCTCTGAGGCGCTGCATATCCAGCCATCTCGTACGCGCCACAGCGATAGCAGGAAAAAGGTTAGCCTCCTCTACTGGCTTCACAAGATAGCCAGTAGCTCCTGTCTGTACCGCCTTTTCCACTATATCCTGCTGACTGTATGCTGTAAGCAGTAGTACCGGAGCCAGCTTTTCTTTGCCTATAAGTTTCGCTGATGTTATGCCATCCATCTCCGGCATATTGATATCCATGATCACAAGATCAGGGCATTCTTTTCTTACGAGCTCCAATGTCTCTCTACCGTTGGAAGCCTCACCAACGACCATATGACCAGCCTCCGTAAGCATCTCGCGTATATCCATGCGAATGATTGATTCATCATCTGCTATCACAATCCTGAGTTTTTCCATAGACGACCCTGCCCCCAAATCATTCATCTGCCTGAATACGCAAATTGATAATCGCATGCACTCCAGGTTCACCATCATGCTGCTCTATGGCGAATGTCCCATGCATCTCATCTTCAACAAGCATGCTTATGATCCGCAGCCCTAATGTTCGATTGCCTCCAGATTTGAAACCGTCCGGCAGACCATTTCCATCATTATAAAAATCCATCCGGCAATATTTTTCATGCTTGCTGGTTGTTACAATCAAAGATCCATGATCTTTTCCACTAAAGCCATGTTCTATTGCATTAGTTACGATTTCATTCACAACGAGTCCAAAATTGTTTGCTTGTGAAACTGGGAGCACGACATCAGGGCCGTTTATCCTGAATACGAACTTGAATTCAGCCGGTAGCATGGACCCTGATATCATGCCCGTCACTTCTTGTATGAGCTTTTGTACATCAATATCTTCATCTGTCCTTTTTGACAAGAAGGCATGTACCATCGATATACTCATGATCCTACTGATACTTTCACGCAACGCCAGCTTCGTTTCATTCGTGGAAGCGCGCCTCGCTTGCATCCTAAGCAGACTGGCTATGGTCTGCAGGTTATTCTTTACGCGGTGATGTATTTCGCGTATCACCACTGACTGTACCCTGATTTCACGCTCCTTTTGTCTAAGCTCCGTAACATCGGAAATAATGCGCAACGTTCCAAGGACATTTCCGCCCCCACGCAGGCAAAGGTTACGTACTACGAGCGTACGCCCGCACATGACCTGCTCTTTTGCCCAAGGCTTGTCTGGAGATAAGGTTTCTTGCTCCAGGTGGCTGGTAAACTGCCTATCAAAAATATGCCTGCCCACGAGGCTGCCAATGCCTATCATCCGACATGTTCCTATCGCTGACGCATTCGCATATTGTATCCGCTCCGTTTTATCAGCGATGATGACACCATCGCCTGTATCCATATGCTCAAAGGCCTCAGCATTGCTTCCCCTTCGCGCTGAGTCGATCAAAAGCTTACACATCTTTATAACATACTCATATCCGACCTGCCTGCCATGGATCGTCTCTAGTACAAGTACAGCTACGACATCATTATTGTCACAGATTGGCATCGTCCACATATCTACATCGCTGTCACCAGCCCACTCACATTTTCCCTTCATAGAGTGTCCCGTCTCAAAGGTCTTCACCACCAGAGGTTCCTCGACCTTAGAAAGTAATTCTCCTGGCGTCCTGCCAGTATCCGGCAGCATAGCAGTGCATGGCTTCTCACTACTCAATACTACAAGACTTCCTGGCTTTGATGCTCTTGCATAGCATACAGCGTTTGCCTGTGCTATATCGGATATAAGCGGGAAAGCTACTGAAACGCGTCGCATAAGTGATGCCCGCATAGCTGTCATATCACTTAATCTCCTGCATATTGCAGCGGCATCATATTCAGGCATCAATATCACCCCACTAAATCAGTCCATACGACTCTCCAAGGATAATCCAGGCTCAGCATTGAGATACAAAGCACTGTATTTACCTGTAAGGCTCTGATAATACCCACGGCATGCAATCATAGCAGCATTATCCGTACAAAGTGCAAGCCCTGGAAAATAAAATTTTACCCCATGCTCTGTTGCTGCATGTTTCAGTCTTCCTTCTAATGAACTGTTCGCAGCTACACCACCGGCAAGGACCAATTTATCAAGCCCCGTTTCCGACAACGCATCAATGGCCTTATCCACTAATACCTCAGTCACCGCCTTTTGAAAGGAGGCAGCGACATCAGCTTTTACTATCGTCTGGTGCTTCATCTCCATACTGTTCAAATAGTTCAATACGGCAGACTTCAGTCCGCTGAAGCTAAATTCATAATTTCCCCTTGACTTTGAAAGAGCTCTTGGGAAATCTATCGCATCAGGATTTCCATCCTTTGCAAGTTTATCAATCTGCGGGCCGCCTGGATAAGGCAGCCCCATTACACGTGCGACCTTATCAAATGCCTCCCCTGCAGCATCATCGCGTGTCTGTCCCATCATCTCAAAATGTCCATATCCCTTTACGTGCACGAGTGCAGTATGACCACCTGAAACCACCAGAGCCACGAAAGGAGGTTCCAGGTCTGGATAGCTCAGGAAATTAGCGAATATATGACCCTCCAGATGATTAACACCTATAAGTGGTATATCCAAAGCATATGACAATGACTTGGCCACAGATACACCTACTAAAAGTGCACCGACAAGTCCGGGCCCATATGTCACCGCTATCTGATTGATATCACCAAGACCCACATTTGCCCTCGATAGAGCCTCATCTATGACAGGCATCACGTTGACGATATGCTTCCTCGAAGCTATCTCAGGTACAACCCCTCCGAACTTTTGATGAACCGGAATTTGAGTCGATATGATATTCGATAAAAGCTGCCTTCCCCCACGTAGGACTGCAGCAGATGTCTCATCACAGCTTGATTCTATTCCAAGCGTCAGTATGTCCTTTTCAATCATTCCTGACGCCCCTTTCTCCAGATATGGCATCAATCATAATAGAAGATGGCTCTGATTTGGCAGCAGTCTCAGGATGACGCCTATCCCATAGGACCTCTGCCTCCGATTTTCTGATATATATGGGCTCCATATCCATAACATTGCCCTTTTTGCCCTCAGACAACATCCTCATTCCCAAAAGAGCCACATTAGCAGCTCGTGGCAATAAAAGGTTTGATGGTGCTTTATCGCAATTCTCAGGCAGGCTCACTTTCTTGGCAGATTTCTTGCGGAATATATCACCAGCCATCATGACTGGTGCATCAAGCGTACCACAATACGACACAGCCTCCGCAAAAGGGAGAACCTGTACGGGCTTTACTTCTATGATATTCCCCTCTTTGAATGAATAAAGTCCGAAATATACATTCCCTTTCTGTGCATCTGCAAATGCCGCAGTATACACGCCGGGAACGGGGAAATGATATGCTAGTGCTTCAAGTGTGGGCACTCCGACTATCGGGCATTTCAAGGCATATGAGAGTCCCTTTGCCGTACCCAATCCTATGCGCAGCCCCGTAAACGACCCAGGCCCAATGCTTACGGCGATACCATCGAGAGCGTCTTTGGATTTTTCAGATATCTTCATAGCCGCTTCTATATGTGGCACAAGTGTTTCTGAATGCGTTAGTCTATTATCTACCGTTATCTCGGCAATGATTTTGCTATCGTCGGCTACTGCAATGCTTGAAACTGAAGTAGCTGTATCAATCGCAAGTATCAGCAAGTTTTTCCATCTCCCTGCATGTTCTTTCCTGTTCCCCATATCCGCTGAACGTGAGTTTCCTCTTATTATCCTGACCATCGATTCGCTCTATGCTGATGCATACTCGATCCGCGGGCATTTCATCAGGGAATTTATCCGGCCACTCGATAACGCTAAGGCCATCGGGATCATCTACATATTCGTAGAAACCCGTATCATACAGTTCATCAGCTGTCTCAAGCCTATACAAGTCAAAATGATATATAGGAACCAGTCCCGTATATATATTGAGCAGATTGAATGTCGGACTCGTCACATCCCTATCTACTCCTAGCTCCCTAAGCAGTCCTTGTGTAAACAATGTCTTCCCCGCGCCAAGATCCCCTTTAAGGCAGAGAACGGTACCAGGCTGTACAGCTGCCGCTACACATTTTGCAAGCTTTATTGTCTCTGCGGGTGATTCAGTAATATATTCTTTCATTCATCCGCCCCCTCATTAACATCTCAATTCATAAATTCAAGCTTTATGTTGCACGTGTATTGATTTTATCACTTACTATCATGTCTTTGCAACATTTATTGTATATAGAGCCTACAAGAATCATTTGACAACATATAGTCTTTCATGTATAATAATTGCTGTTCTTAACGTTGTTAGGGATATGGGTAGGTGCCCGAGTGGTTAAAGGGAACAGACTGTAAATCTGTCATCTTCGGATTACGATGGTTCGAATCCATCCCTGCCCA
>OMZT01000175.1 GCA_900315615.1 uncultured Veillonellaceae bacterium
CGTCTCGTTCATACGGAATGCTTCTTCATATATCGCATGTGACTTTTCCAGCCGCTTGGAAGCTATGTCGCGGGATATCGCCGACATGATCGCCTTTGCTGCCGTATGTATATAGTCAGCATAGTCTTTATTCTTTGCATCTTCTACGCCTATCCATCCGTAGAAACTGCCATCTAGATAAAGTGGCTCAAGGGTATAGCTCCTTACACCGCCAGCAGACATCAGCTTATATTCGTCTGGATACGCTTCACGTATACTCTCTATATCCTCGACCACAACGCTCTCATGCTTTGAGAAAATATTCATCCAGCGCGCCGCATACCTGCTGGAGGGCACATGGCTATAAGGGCGGTCATCGTAAGGAGCGTCCGGCGACTCCCAGGCATACTCCACCTTCATCAAGCCATCATCCAGCTTGACGATAAAGGTGTGGGACGCAGACAAGCTCTCACCAATGATACGCAGCACATCCTCCGCATACCGCACAAAGCCATCTCTTTCGTTCAGCAAAAGGATGATATCCAATATGCTACCTGTCTTGTTCCCTGCCATACTCAGACCCCCAGCACCAGCTTCGTCATGGATAAACGGCACTTTTATTACATTATTCGTTACCATAAAAAAAATCCCTGCACTAGGCAGGGATTTGAGAATATGTCGTTAGGTTCAGAGCTTGAACTGTCCAACGGTCTTTTCGAGGTCTTCGGATTCAGACTTCTGCTCGCCGCTGATCCTCATGACATCTTCGATGCTTGCGCCGACGTTGTTCACCGAGTCTACGATCTCAGCAGACAATGTAGCCGTGCCCTGTGAGGACTCTGCAACCTGCTGCATAGCAAGTGCTACCTGCTCCATCGTCTCTGCTATCTTGCCACTCATCTCGGCTATCTTCGTAGAGGATGCCTTGAACGTATCCGCGTCGCTTCCGTACTGATCTGCGACACCTACGAACTTATCATACTGCGGTGCGACCGTCTCGTTGATGAATCCGAGTACCTTGTTGGCATTACCGGAAAGATCATCAAATGCGGAATTCACATCGCTGATGGTCTGCTGGATTTCCTCGACGGTATCCTCCGTATCCGTTGCGAGCTTGCCGATCTCGGTTGCGACGACCGCGAATCCTCTGCCGGACTCGCCTGCACGTGCCGCCTCTATGGAAGCGTTCAGTGACAGCAGGTTGATCTGCTCCGCAATGCTGGATATAGACGTTGCAAGCGTGCTGATCTGCTCGACCGTCTTGCCGCGCTCTATGGCTGCCGACAGCTTGTCGGAGAACTCCTTGGAGAGGGCCTCTGCTGCCTTGCTTGCCTCTATAGAGCTCGTGCGGATTTCCTTCGCGCGATCCTGTATGTCATCCGCCTGCTTACGTCCGCTGTTCGCCTCATTGGACAGGACAGTGATAGATGCGGACACTTCCTCAGCCGAGGCATTGACCTCCTCTGTTGCAGACGAAGCATTCATCATCTCTTCGTTGATCATGCCCATCTTCTTGTGGATGTCCTCGAAGCCTGCGGACAATTTATCTGCAGCTTCTCCAAGCGTACCACTGGATGTCGCCATCGTTGTAGCATGACCGGAGATATTCTTGATGATGCCCTTGTTGCTGCTGTACATCTTGTTCAGCGAATCACCGAGCACACCAATCTCATCTGCGGAGGTTACGTCAACACTCGGTACCGTGAAGTCGCCTGATGCAAGGCTTATTGCAAGCTGTGTATCCTTAGCAATCTCGGATGAGAGTTTGCCGATGATGACATAGACGAGCACCGACAGCAGGACTATCACGACCAATGCGATAACCGTCAGGAGTCCTAACAGATGGTATGCACTAGCGTAGAGCTCGCTGTTCGGGATGATTACGACCAGATGCCAGCCGATATCCGGTATCGTGCTGAAGTACATGGTCTGCATATCGCCATTGTCATCTTTGAACTCTACCGAGCCTTCGGCTGCGTTCATGACCTTAGTCATGGCCTCGCGCAGCTCCGGATCCTTCTCGTCCGTAGCATACGTCAGGTTCTCGAGCTTTGACTGGTCGACACCTGCCACATATGCGCCCTTGCCAGAAATGAGGATCGCATGTCCGTTAACCTGCTTGGAGACATCTGCAACAACGTTTGAGATAGAATCAAGTGAGATATCGACCGTTGCAACACCGATGAAATCACCATCTTCACCCTCAGAGTAAAGCGGTGCCGCATAAGTCACCATGACGATCTTCGCAGCCGGATTATAATATGGCTCGGTCATGCCGGCTTCGCCATGCTTCATCGATTTACCGAGCTTATACCAGTCGGTCGGGAAATAATCGCCGCTCTCCTGGACATAGTTCATATCCACCTTGAGCTTACCATTGTCCCTGGCCGTGAATGGGCAGACCTGATATTTATCAGCGCTGTACTTATACGGCTCGAACCAGGCACCACCGCCATTGGCGAGCTTCTTGTCATCAAGAACCTTTACGATATCGTCGCCCAACGCCTCTGGTGTCTCATCCTTGTAGTCATACTCGAGGTCGCCAGCCATGTTAACGGTTACGGTACGCATTTCCATCAGCTGCTCATGTATCTGCGCGCCTCCGGCCTTTATGGTCTGCTTCATCGCGGTCCCTGACAGCTTGGATATATCACCGAAGCTGTTGTAGGCCGCAATGGCCGTCACCAGAACCAGCGCGACAAGGATGGCAGGCATCAGCAAGATACACATCTTCGTCTTTACTCTCTTCACATTATCTAACATATATTTCCCCCCTCCGCACCAGCAGCTAAGCCGGTACAAA
Organism: uncultured Veillonellaceae bacterium; assembly: GCA_900315615.1. Classification (GTDB taxonomy): domain Bacteria; phylum Bacillota; class Negativicutes; order Selenomonadales; family Selenomonadaceae; genus RUG114. The sequence continues at coordinate 2,783 of OMZT01000175.1, forward strand.
CTTTTCACATATGACTTTGAAAAAGGGCACTATTGAACTATATGTAATATTTCTTGATGTATTTAATTTTTCCTTTTTTTAATGAAAATATCCC
>OMZT01000162.1 GCA_900315615.1 uncultured Veillonellaceae bacterium
AAAACGCTTGATTTTCCGTGACTTTGTCACATGTCGATACATACGCGCCTCTTACCTAGGCTACCCGCCAATGCCGCCATGCTGCCCGCCTCACGAAGCATGATGCAGCCTTCCTCCGTACAATGCCTGTAGCGTGAGAAGATCACCTTCGCCGCAGCGACATTCTGATAGACCTTCCATACGCCCGTACACTTTGCTCAATGGCCGTGGTTTTCGATGAAGCATTTCACATCTGGCGGCGGATATCCGAGAAAAAGCCCTATCTCATGTGGAAAATCCCCATGCTCTGACAATCTCCGCATGAGGTGCCTCAGCAATGAATCTATGCCGCCTAAAGTAGGATATCCCTCGCCGCGCAGCAAGTCCACCGCCCCCGGACGCTTCAATACCCGCTTCAGCAGCGCCGGCCTGTAAAAATACAGCATGGTGCGGCATGAATCCTCATACAGTTTCAATGTGACGATACCAGCAGGAGTAAAAAGCCTTTGACATGATGCAACCATCCCGTCTAGATCATCAAAGTCACATCTTCTGAAGCAGACGAGGCTCGCCGCCTTCATGCCCGCAAAGGTTGGCGCACATTGAAGCATCAGCAGGTGCTCGAATCCGTCTCTTCCCATGTATCATCACCTCGGTAAATATAAATGATAATAAAAATTATTCGCATATTATTATACATCATATGATATTGATTTTCAATAGCAATTTAAAAGAGACTCACTGCTTTTTTTCAATGAGTCTCTTGATGTGGTTGTATGTCTTACTGTCGTATCATATGATATCCATCGGAGAGTTTCTCTATGCGGCCGTCAAACCCTGGCACGGCATACACAGTATGATCCGTTGATACGATGCAGCCGGTGACGCCGTCTATGCTCTCCATAAGGCTGAGCCCTTTTTCGGGGCCCATAACGAACGCCGCCGTCGTCAAGATATCGCTGAGCATGCCGCTATCTTCGACGCTGTCAGACACATATATCGTAACAGCCATCGCGCCGCTCCTAGCCGGACTTCCTGTCTTCGGGTCCATGATATGATGATAGCGAACGCCATCTCTTTCAAAGAATCTCTCGTAATCTCCCGACGTGGACAGCGCACCACCAGACAGGCTGATAACGCCGAGAAGCTTCCCATCAGCCGCGTCGCCACCCGCACGTGGATCCTTCAGCCCGACGCGCCACGGCTTGCCTTTTGCATTATGTCCATATGCGTACAACGTGCTCGCGCCGAGATTTATCAGGCCGTTTTTGATGCCGTATCTCTCGTATATCTTGCGCACCTCGTCCAGCGCGTAGCCCTTTGCTATACCGCCGAGGTCAAGCATCATGCCGGGCTTCATCAGACGTGCAAAGAACTGTCCATCCTCTTCCTTTATCTCTAGATAACGCCAGCCCGTACGCTCCCTTACCTTGGCTATTTCCGCTGCCGTCGGTATGCGCTCATCATCGGTGCCGATACCCCAGAGCTTCGTGACAGGCCCCATCGTCACATCCCAGGCTCCATCTGTGCGCTTTGACCATTCGTTCGAGAATCTCAGCATGTAATAGAGGTCATGACTTATGCTGATCCATTCGTGGTTACCCGCCGCGGCTGAAACCCTTGCTGCATCGCTGTCAGATAAAGCTGCCAAAGATGCAGCCTCTATCTCCTTCATGCGGATAAAGCTTTCTTTGACGGCCTTTTCGCCGCTATTGCCATCTGCCGACAATGTCACCACTGTGTCCATGACGACTTCGCTGTGTTCGTATGCGCCCCTTCCCCACGTCCCCGTCGCGAATGCGATGAGAAGACAAAGGAGCACCGCAAGCGCGATGCCCCATGCTCTGGGCGCGGTGCCGTGCTTATTTGCGGCATCCTCCCGTTCATTCATGCTGATTTCTCTTCCTTTGTCTTGCCCGTAAGGGAGCCGATTGCACCTGTCGGACACTTCGTGAGGCAGGTGGGGTCGCTACACTCCTTGCAGATCTCTTTATCCACGACAGCGAGGAATTTGTCTATCTTGATGGCGCCATGACTGCAGTTCCTCATGCACATGCCACAGCCGATACATGCATTCTTGCAGTACTTCCTGGCGTCGCCGCCCTTGTCATGCGAGCTGCACGATACGGTGACTGGTGCCTCGAACGATACGAGCTCGATGATTTTCTGTGGGCAGGTGTCTGCGCATTTGCCGCAGCCCGTGCAGATATCCTTATCTACGACAGGCAGTCCGTCTTCGCCCATCGAGAGCGCGCCAAACGGACATGCCCGCACGCAGTTGCCGAATCCGATACATCCGAACTTGCAGGCATTGGGGCCTCCCTGAAGGAGCTTTGCCGCGCCGCAGTCCGGGACGCCCTGATAGTTATATGCCGCTGCCTTTGCCGTTTTCGTTCCGCGGCATTTCAGGTGTGCATAACGTGGCTCGGTCTCTTCGGCCTTCTTTCCGGTGAGCTCCGCCACCTTCGCGGCAACCTCCGCACGTCCCGGCACGCATAGGTTTGGTGGGACATCCGGATCGAGTACGACGGCTTCTGCATATTTTGCACAGCCTGCAAACCCACAGGCACCGCACTGTCCTTTTGGAAGCACATCCTCAACCTCAGGAATCAGCGGATTGACTTCCATGGCAAATTTTTTGTTGGCGATTGCGAGCACGATTCCGAAGAAAGCACCTACGCCAACGAGCACCAGCAGGATGAAAAAAGCTTTTTCCATACTTCATCCTCCTCACATCATGCCGGAAAAGCCGAGGAAAGCAAGCCCCAGCATTCCAGCGACGATAAACGCAACACCGAGTCCCTGCAACGGCTTCGGGACATCTGCATACGCGAGCTTCTCACGGATAGACGCCATGAGGATGATAGCAAGGGCGAAGCCGAGTCCGGAGCCGATAGAGAATACTATGCTCTGGAGGAACGTGTAATGGTTTTCGACATTAAGGAGCGGAACCGCGAGGACTATGCAGTTCGTCGCGATGAGCAGCAGGTATATGCCCCACATGTTGTAGAGCGTCGGTGCCTGCTTCTTGATGATGAGCTCTAAAAGCTGTACGAACGATGCTGTCAGTATGACGAATACGATCGTCGACAGGAACTGCAGCCCCAATGGCTCCAGCACGAAGAAATAAACCAGCCAGGCGAGTATCGATGTCATCGTCATGACGGATGTGACCGCCATGCCCATGCCTACAGACGCGCTGAGGTTCTTGGATATACCAAAGAAAATGCACAGACCCAGGAACTTCGTGAGGACGAAGTTATTGATGAGCACTGCACTGATGAATAGTGCGAGATAGTCCATCAGGCTTCAGCCCCCTTTCCCTTGAGCTCAGCAAGCTTCTTCTTTTCTTCCACTCTGCGGTTCCACGTCTTTGTAGCCGCAACCAGATAGCCGATCAGCATGAAGCCGCCCGGTGGAAGGATCATCATGAGCATTGGTGCATAGCCGGCATCGAGCAGGGCGGTACACTCAAACGGTGTGCCTGCAAGTATCGTGCCAGCGCCTATAAACTCACGTATAGCCGATATCACGATCATTGCGAACGTGAATCCGCAGCCCATGCCGAAGCCGTCGAGGAAGGAACGCCCAAGGTTATTCTTCGAAGCGAACACCTCCGCGCGCGCGAGGATAATCGCGAACACGACGACGAGTGCAAGGTATATGCCGAGTGCCTTATAGAGCACAGGGAAGTACGCCTGCAGCACCAGCTGTGCTACGGTGACGATGGTCGCGATAGATGTGATATAGACCGGTACGCGGACCTTGGGGTTCACGTAGTTGCGGACAAGTGATATCACACAGTTGTTAGATGTGATGACGAATGTGACCGTCAGTCCCATCGTAAGTCCTGTCACGACCGTACTAGTGACGGCAAGTGCCGGGCAAAGCGAGAGTGCCAATATGAAGATCGGGTTCTGCTCCAGGATGCCCTTGCTGAAGATGTGCCAAAGCTCATGTGCATGGCTTTCCTTTACGCTCATTTCGTCCCGCCTCCAATCTCTTTCTGATATTCGTTGACGCGGTCAACTGCGTCCTTTACTGCCTTCGTGACAGCGCGGGATGAGATCGTAGCGCCGGTCATCGCCTGTATATCCTCGGTATCTGTCGGATCCTTTGTGACCTTCAGATGTGCCGAATCCTTGCCTTTAAACTGGCCGCGGAAAGGCATTTTCTGTGCGTTGTCGCCGAGGCCAGGCGTCTCATTATGCTCCTGTATCGAGTAGTCGATGACGGTGCCATC
>OMZT01000026.1 GCA_900315615.1 uncultured Veillonellaceae bacterium
CGCTTGTCGATGCGCGCGATGACCTGCCCGGCCCTGACTTCGTCGCCCTCCTTCACCAGCAGTTCGACCACGCGACCCGCGATCTTGGAGTTCACGTCGATTTCCTTGGCGTCAGCGCGCCCCCACTCCACTTTGTTTTCTGCATTACTGCCGCAGCCAACGCTCACCAACACCAGTAGTACCGACAGCACCATAGCCAGACCCTGTCGCAATTTCCTCATCTCAATCTACCTCCTATATAACTATAGCTAATATTAGACACTCTTTAACATGTTCAATAATAAGTATAAAGACCCCAGCCTACAGGTGGCTGCACCATGCACGTCAGTACTGATCAGCAGCACTTGAACGTGTTCAACAAACTGATGTACAAATCACCTACACATAGTTTGCAATTCTAATATTTAAACATGTTCAACGCTTGGCAAAAAAAATCACTCGCCGATAGGACGCATGGCCAGCTCGTTCGCGATAGTGAGCCACAGATCGTTCTGGAACTCTACACGCTCCACGAGTGCCGTAATCTCCTGCTCGGGGATATGGAACAGATGCAAGGCGAGCGCGAGCAAACGCCGCCGACTACGCGCGTGGTCGTGCGGTCTTTTAAAATACAGCTCGCCGATGCAGCCGCGCATAGCTCCCTTGAGCAAGAGCATGCGTTCGTAATACTCCTCATCGCTGGCCGCCAGTGGAGTGCCATCAAAGTAGTGATGGCACATGCGCGTATACTGCTCGACCATACTCTCAAATATGAGTGGCGAGTCATAGCCTTCTTTGTAAACATCGCGGATAATGGGTGCCGCATCCATCTCGCGGATTTCGATGGCACAGGCCGCCGCATAACGGAATACCGGCGACGCGTCCGGGCATCGTACATCGATTTTCTTGAGCGCGTTATCCACCATCTCCACGAGAATGGACTGGAAAATTTCCTCCTTGTTACGGAAAATGTAATAGATACTGCCAATGAGCACCCCCGAATGCTGTACAATCAGTCGAATGGTCGTCTTCTTATAACCATATTTGACGAGCAGTCCTTTGGTCACGTTCAGGATGCGCCGCCGCACCTCCAGCAGATGCGTTTCACTCATTTCAACCTGATTTTTCATAGGTGATCCTCCTCAAATATGTTTCTTTAACATGTTCAAAATAATTATACAACAAAAGCATCCCATTGTCAATGCAGCTTGATATGGGATGCATATCTGCCCGGTTACAGCTCCGTCAGCATGAGTTTGTCGGGCTGGAAATAGAGCCAGAGCTTCCGCAAGCTCCTCAAGGTGAAACTGTCGTGGGCCTGCCGCGACTTTCTGCTCCTTCTCCTCCGGCATCCCCACGGCCACTAAGCGGATATTTTCATGAATGGTCATGTTCGGGAACAGCGCGCATGACTGGAAGAGATAGCCGATATGGCGCTCCTGCAGCGGCAGGTTGATGCCCTGCACGCTGTCGTAGCGCACCTGCCCATCGGGCTCGATATGCACATAGTCGGGCGCCATCATACCAGCAATGCATTTAAGCGTCATGCTCTTGTCGAAACCGGAGGCGCCGAGCAGGGCAAAGACCTCGTCCTGCATGGTAAACGCTGCGCGCAGGGTGAAATTGTGCAACTGCTTTTCTATGTCAACCTTTAGCTGCATGTCAAAGCAACCCCTTGCGCACGCCGTGATTCAGGCGTGCAGTCCACCGGTTCATGTGGCCGACGAAGAAGAAGGAAAACGCCACGATAACGAGAGCCCACTAGCCCGCGAAATCATAGTCGTTCGCCTGCATGGCAGCGTAGATGGCTGTGCTCTTCGTCTGCGTGACGCTGGGGATGTTGCCGGCGAGCATGATCGTGGCGCTGAATCCGCCGAGCGCATGTAAACTCGAGCACGAGCCTCGCGAGGATGCCGGCGTGCGTGTTCGGGATGAGGATATGCCAGAAGATAGCTCTATCATTTTTTGTGAGATGAGCCGTCATGTAAATATCAATGGTTATGCATCTCATGCCTTAAGGCTGCCTTTTTTTACATTCTTATCTAATATTGTTTCAATGATATCATATATGACTCTGCTACCCGGAATGGTCCTCTTCTGGCGGGCTTCTACCATATCTCTGCTGACACCATGCTCTCTCCAATCACTACCATTATTGGAGTTATTCAATAATATCGGCTGAAAGTTATCCATCGCACGTGCGAAATTCGCTTCAGGGGTATTACCTGAATCAAATTCCTCGAAGAGAGCACGCAATTCATCTCTCTGATCATTTGGCAGCAGGCCAAAGATATGATCTGCTGCTGCCTCTTCGCGTGAATGCTGATTCTTCTTACCGTCATCATCATATGCATATGTATCACCGGCTTCAATCTCAACAATATCATGTATCAAGCACATGAGCATCGTCTTGGCGATATCAATCCTATCATTAGAATACTCACGAAGCAGATATGCCATTACTGCCATATGCCATGCGTGCTCAGCATCATTTTCACGTCGTCCATGATCCGTCAAGTGTGTCTGACGCTCTATCTGCTTTTCTTTATCTATACGAAGTATGAAATTAATTTGTTTACTGATTCGATCTTGAGACATACTCCCCATCTCCTAATCCATCAATGCTTTCCTCAAAACGCGCTCTATTCGTCCTTCGTCAGGCTCGTATGTGAAAAGTGCATGCACGAGTGTATAATAATCAGGCAGCTTTCCCTTACACCATAGCAGCTTTATTCCAAGTAGTTCCTCGGTGATTGCAGATAAATCAAAGCCAAATGAGTCTAACGAATAGCGCATACGTGCAGGCTGGCGGCATGGCTTTGCCTCTGGTCTCAAGCATTTATCACAAAGTGTACACCCACCTGATGATAGTGTAATACTATCTGGTATTTCTTGCTCTGCGGACAGCATGGCATCGTGAAAAACGTTCTTTACAGGTAGGATCGTATCTATTGTAACCTCTTTAATCTTATCTGGTGGTACAGATTCAACGATACCTTTACGAAAAACCATCTGCACGGCGGCAACAGTTACATACCTGTACGGTCGTAAGAAATCCGCCGTATTCACGTTGAGTGGCGGACAAGACCATTTTGTTCCATAGTTATGACACTCACGGCAATATGCTAGATATTTTTCCTGGTGTTGATATAATTCAACAAACTTATCGATTCCCGTTTCCTTCATGGTAAGCTTGAGGTCGTATATTCCACTCATAAAATGTCCTATCCTTCCATCAGCATAACACGGCGTAAGAGAACGCCATCACTTGCCGAATAATGCCTTCGCAAAGTCTGCAGCATCAAATGGCCGGAGGTCATCTACGCCTTCACCTACACCAATCCATTTTACTGGTATATCAAGGCTGTCCTTCAGCCCTATCACAACGCCGCCTTTTGCCGTGCCGTCAAGCTTCGTCAATATAACGCCCGTGATAGGTGCCGCTTTCGTGAATAGATGCGCCTGGCTAACAGCATTCTGTCCAGTAGTAGCATCCAGCACAAGGAAGGTTTCATGCGGCGCATTTGGTATCTCACGGCTTATGACACGATTTATCTTTTCAAGCTCCTGCATCAAGTTCGATTTTGTTTGTAGTCTGCCTGCTGTATCAATAATCAGGATATCTATGCCGCGCGCCTTTGCCGCCTTTACTGCATCGAATGCAACCGCCGCTGGATCTGAGCCTTCTTCGTGGCGGATAACTGCAGCCCCGGTCCGTTCTCCCCATACCTCCAGTTGGTCAATTGCTGCCGCTCGAAATGTATCTGCAGCAGCTAGCATGACACTTTTGCCCTGAGCCTTGTAGTATGCACTGAGTTTACCAATCGTCGTCGTTTTGCCTGCGCCATTCACTCCGATTGCCAGAAAAACTGTCGGACCTTCCTCAGCCATATGTAAACCTGCATCATCGCTTTGTAATATCTCACCAATCTTATTCTCAAGGAATGGTATCAAATCAGCAGGCTCATGTATGTCCTTATGCTTTATTCCCTGACGCACCGCATCCATCAACTTCTCGGTCGTATCCACTCCGACATCAGCCATGATAAGCGTTTCCTCAATCTCATCCAGCAAATCATCATCAATGTCAGCCCGTCCAAGTACAATCGTATTTATCTTATCAGTAAAAGCCTCTCGCGTACGTGTCAGGCCTTTTTTCAGCTTATCAAAAAAACCCATCTTTGTCCCTCCATCAAATTATTCTCCACCAGCAGTATCGAGACGTACGGATACAAGACGCGATACCCCTGCATCTTCCATAGTTACTCCATATAAATAATCGGCCTGCTCCATAGTGCCGCGTCTATGTGTGACGACAATAAATTGTGTGTGTTTAGCATATTCTTTTAAGAATTTCCCGAATCGTGCTATGTTCGCATCGTCAAGCGGTGCATCGATTTCATCGAATACTGAAAACGGCGACGGTCTGTATCTAAGGAAGGCAAACAGAAGTGCTATGACGGTAAGTGTACGCTCACCACCGGACAAGACAGATAAATTTTGTCTCTTTTTATCCGGCGGTTGCACTGAAATCTCTATGCCGGCTTCGAGTACAGATTCTCCAGAAAGTGAAAGTTCTGCATTTCCTCCCCCAAACAGGGCGGCAAATGACTCTTGAAAATACGCCTGTATATCGGCAAATGCCTTTTTGAATTCCTTTGTCATCGCATCATCAATTTCACTGATAAGCTTTTCAAGATTATTACGACCCTTGATCAAGTCATCTGATTGCTTCTTCAAGAAATCATGTCTACTTGACAATGCTTCATATTCCTCAACTGCATTCGGATTGACTGGGCCAAGCTCCTCTAGCTCCGACCTCAGCGACGTGATCTGTGCTGTTAATTCTTCATCAGATTCATTCCCAGCCTGTGCCCTTGCCTCCTCTGGGGTCATACCGAAGTCAGTCATCAACCGTTCTTCAAATTCTGTGCGCTTCATACGTTTTTCTGAAAGCGCTATATCTATCTCATGTATGCTTTTTTCAAGGCGAGCACGTTTTCTTGCCGATTCATGTGCCTCTTTATCCATTTTCTGGCTTTCCGCCAACTTTTCCATTCGTTCTTTATATCTATCCTGGCGCAAGGCTTCTGCATTGTCTGCCATTTCTGCATACTTTTCATCCTCACTCCTGAGGACTCTAAGACGCGCACTGCACTTTGCAAGTTCCTCAGCAGCCTTGTCCATCTCCTGCTGTTGGCGTTCCATACGTGCTGCACGCATGTCATGTGCTCTCCCAGCCTCAGATATACCCTCCTTTGCATGTGCCAGCTCTTTTTCTGCAACCGCCTTCTGCAGTTGCAGCCTGGCTATATGAGAACGCTGCTGATCTTCATCGTCCTGCATGTCATCCAGCTCTTCCTCAGCCATTTTCAGAGCATCCTGCTGCTCCTTCACCAGATCAGCTGCCTCATCTATGGCGTGCTTTAAATCTGTGCGTCTTTTTTCCACGGTTGCGAATGATTCCTGACGAACGACAGATGCTTTCTTCTCGTCAGCTAACCTATCACGCTTTTCTCGGGCAGATTTTTCTAAGTTCCCGAGCATGACCTGCGCTTCTGCCGCCTCTATCGATACGCTTCCCAGTTCATCCTCATTGCTGCTGTATCTTGACGCTAACTCTTGCGATTTTATTACAGAATCCTCTGCCGTCTTCTTCAGGACATCAATCTTTTCTTTGAGGTCTTTCAGCGTATCTCTAAGTTCTGATATCTCACTGCTTCGATCCAGCCATCCCATTCCCTTTTGTTTTCTGCTTCCACCCGTCATAGCACCACCGGGACTTATAAGGCTGCCATCAAGTGTTACTATACGCTGACGCTGTCCTTCTCTTTTCGAAAGCATGATGGCATGATCGAGAGTATCGGTTACGATGGTTCTTCCCAAAAGGAAGTCCGCTATCTTACCATAACCCTTATGTGGCGTTACCAACTTATTGGCATAGCCGAGCACACCATCCCTCTCATTTGGAGAAACTTGATGTACGGGCGACTTTACAACGATCGATGATAACGGAAGGAAAGTTACCCTGCCTGCATGTGTACGCTTCAAATATCCAATAGCTGCTTTAGCCGTTTCCGCATTATCCGTGACAACATTTTGCATTTGCCCACCAAGTGCTATCTCTATGGCCGTGACGTATTCATGTGGGACATCAATAAGTTCCGCCACTGCACCGGCAACTCCCTTGCTCCATGATTCACGCGCCGAAAGTACTGCCTTGACCCCATGTCCGAATCCTTCATATTCATTCTGCATATCCATAAGGAGCTTTTCCTTTTGGGATACGCTTGCAAATCTTTGCTCATGTGTACGGAGCTTTGTTGCAGCCTCATTACTCCTCTTCTCCGCCCTAGCCGACAGCATGCGCAATGATTCCTTAGATGACTCCAGCTCAGCTTTTCTTGCAAGGAGAGCCTGCAGCTTTGAATCCGCATCACGAGCGGCCTCCCATGCTATTCTTGCTTCAGATTCCAGTGCTGCAATCGTCTCGTCACTGCGTGCACTGCTCTTTTCATTCTCATCGATATCATGCTCGAGCATTTTCAGCGCACTCTGCCTGCTTAATAGCTCTGCCTGAGCATCATCAGCCTTGACGCGCAGCTTACTCATCCACTCCTTCTGCTTACCTATTTCTATATGCAAATCCTCAGCACTTTGTTCGCTTTCAGCGATTTCTTTTTCTAGCCGCAAACTATCCTGTAGGCAGATGTCTTTCTTTTTTATCATTTCTGACATAGCTGCCGCTTCGCGTTTATCTTCTGCCTCTGTCTCTTTGCGTTCTTCTCCAAGGCGACTATATGACGCCTGAAGCTGATTCTCGCGCTCTTTGAGCTGCGCTGCTTCATTCTTTGTTTCTGTCGCTTTATCACGTATATTGGCATATTCCTCAGCCGATTTTCTCAGTTCCTGCTCTATGAGCATTGCTTCACTATCGAGCTGTGCTTTGCGGGCTTCTGCCCCCTCCATATTTGCAGACGCGAAAGCTTCCTCGTCCTCAGCTTTCTGACGTTTCTCGGACAGTTTATCCTCGTCAGCTACGAGTCTGTCAGCTTTCCTTGACAAATCTGATACCTCAGCATGGGATAGCCGTTTCTTTAGATCACTATATGTCCGCGTACGTTCCGCACTTTTCCCAAGCGGCTCCATCTGCGTCTCTATCTCCTGCAATATATCGCCAACACGTACCAGATTATCTGACGCAGTACTAAGCTTCCTTTCCGATTCTTTCCGCCTTGCACGGAATTTGGATATTCCAGCCGCCTCTTCAAAAAACACACGGCGCTCTTCTGGCTTGCTATTAAGTATAGAATCGATACGATTCTGTCCTATGATACTCATACTGCCGTGCCCGAGTCCGGTATCTGCGAACATCTGATGAATGTCCTTCAGTCTGCATCTTGAGCCATTTATCTGAAATTCGCTCTCTCCAGATCTATACAAGCGCCTTGTAACTACGACTTCGCGATAGTCTAACGGTAGCGTCCCATCATTATCAAAAAAAAGTGATACTTCAGCAACACCAAGTTGTTTTCTGGTACTGCTTCCTGCAAAGATGATATCCTCTGTCTTAGCTCCACGCAGCGTACGAATGTTTTGCTCACCGAGTACCCAACGTATAGCATCGGTTATATTGCTTTTGCCACTACCATTTGGACCTACGATTGCTGTAATGCCCGGATGAAATTCTATCTCTATTTTATCTGCAAAGGACTTGAAGCCATATGCCTCGAGACGCTTCAACTGCAATTCTTCCACCTGCCAGTTTTGTGCTTCATTCTATTTTCGTGCATCATTCAATAATCAGACAGCCTGCACAAACCGTTCTAAATCATTCTATCACAATAAATACTGTTTTACAAAGAAACTTATACGGCTTGAAACGCTATTACGGATTCATTTTGCAACTACAATGAATCCACCCTGAATCTTTATAGGCAGCATAGCTCAGCATATATTTGCAAACGACTCTGCCATTTGGTAGAATAAACTTACGAATATTGGAAGGAAGTGAATGCGGGACTTACCCGCCTGAAATATGAGTCTTGATGGATTCTCACTTGTACCACTCGTAAAAGAACTCGCCAAGAAGCTTGTGGGTGGTCGAATAGATAAAATTACACAACCAAATAAGCAGACTGTCATCATTTCAGTCCGTCAGCCTGGGCAGAACCTTCTCTTGCAGATTTCTATAAATCCACAAAACCCGTCTGTACACTTGATTTCGCATGCACCTGAAAACCCAGCAGAACCGCCCATATTTTGTATGGTGCTTCGCAAGCAATTAGATGCCGGCCGCATTGCTGCGATACGTCAACGTACGCTCGACCGTATGATATCAATAGATATAGATACTCTTGCTGCTGGTGGCAAGATCGTTACAAAGACGCTTGTGCTGGAGCTTGTAGGCAAGTACAGCAATATCATTCTCGTAGCAGACGGCATCATCACAGAATCATTGCGCCGTGTTGGTGCAAATAGCAGCCGTGTGCGCCTTGTCCTGCCAGGATTACCATATGAGTATCCACCTGGGCAAGATAAGCTTAATCCATTCAACACAGCCGAGGATGTAATGCTTGATAGAATATGTTCACAGGAAAGTGCAAAGCTCTCTAAAGCTATACTTGGCGCATGTCTCGGCTTTGGGCCTGTATCAGCAAAAGAAACCTCTTTCCTCGCAGGATTACCCCCAACGATGCTTGTCTCGGATATGGATGATAACGACAAACGTTCACTGACCAACGCCATAAAAGAAATCTGTGATCTCAATATGGATCCTGCGCAGAAGCCGTGTGCAGCGACCGATGTTAATGGCAAGATAACAGCTCTTTCATCATTCCCATTACATTACATGGGAGAGGATATAGTGCTCCACACATTTGATACGATAAGCGAGCTCCTCGAATATGCGGATGAAAGAATGAGAACATTTGTGCTGCCAGACAAAGCGCGTTTCCAAAAGCTTGTAAAAAATGAACTTGCACGCGCCAAGCGGAAGCTAGATGTACTATACAAGGAGCAAGACGAAGCCGAAAATGCCGATACCTATAAGGTGTATGGCGATAATCTCATGACATATCAATATCAGATAGACCCGCACATAAGCTCAGCGACGGTACAGGATATATACAGCACTAATGGCGAAGAGATCACCATCCCTCTCGATCCCAAATACACCATAATACAAAATATGCAGCGGTGCTATCGAAAGTATGATAAGCTCAAACGCGCGCAAGAACTTCTTGTAGGACAGATAGAGTCATGTAAAGAAAGTATCACATATCTCGAGACAATTGAAACTTCGCTTTTATCATCTGAAAGTATCTCTGAGATAAACGAAATACATCAAGAGCTAACAGCTGCTGGATATTTACACGAAAAGCCCAAAAAGCGATCCAGTAATGACAAGCCTGCAAGACCATTCAGGTTTATGTCACCATCTGGCATGGAAATACTCGTTGGAAAGAACAACATTCAGAATGATAAGCTCACGACGAAGATTGCAAGACCTGGTGATCTCTGGCTTCACACGAAGGAAATCCCTGGTTCACATGTAATCCTTCGTACGAACGGAAACGAGCCAACAGAGGATGACCTGCTTATTGCAGCTAGTCTTGCCGCCCACTTCTCAAAGGCATCAGGCTCATCAAATATTCCTGTTGATTGCACTGATGTACGTTATGTAAAGAAACCATCTGGTGCAAAACCTGGTTTCGTGATTTTTACACATCAGCGTACATTAGCAGTAACCCCTGATGAAGAGAAGTTGAAGTCTTATCTCGAAAATGACTTAAACGCATAGCTATACCAGTCCTCGATGAAAATACCCCATAAATCCGTTGATGTGCTCACCATCAATAGGACACGCAAATAAATAACGAAACTTTCACCTGCTCTCAAATTGGGAGCAGGTATTTTATGTGACGAGATGTAGATAGCGCCATGAAGGTGATTTTTGTTGCAGGTGCTTGTAGCTGTGATGCCTGATGTAGCATTGAATCATCTAAACGAATGCGTCACTACTCGTGAATGTCTTTACCATAGTAGCGCTCTCGTTTCAAGATACCATGAAAGCTTCCCATTAGACCACTATCAATAAGCGTCTGATGAGAGATATATCTGAGTCATACCGTACTCCACTAGCATTGTCTCTATCGCAATTTTTGTTTTATGAGACACAAAAACATGCTCCCTTCGGCAGGACTTTGTATTCATTGTCCTATCTAAAGAGAGCATGTCACACGAGCTCATACATCTAAATTATGAAAGGTTTGAATATCAACCATAGCAATGGTCTACGAGATATTACTTATCACCGGATTCCCCTTTACGAGCTTCTATAACCTTTACCGCCAAATCATGCTGCATTTTTTCATAATGGGAGAATTTAACGGTAAAAGATCCCCTGCCCTTTGTCTGTGAGCGAAGATCCGTAGCATATCCATAAAGTTCAGCAGCAGGAATTTGGGCCTGAATCTCACTTATACCGCGTCCTTTTTGCTCCATTCCCTGTATCCTGGCACGCTTAGAATTCAACTGTCCCATGACATCTCCCATGAAATACTCTGGAACAATGATACTGATATCCCATATAGGCTCAAGCAGGACCGGCTGTGCCTCAGGAATTCCCTTCTTCAATGCAAGGGCTGTCGCTGTCTTGAAGGCAGCCTCCGAGGAATCTACGGGGTGATATGACCCATCATAGAGATTGATCTTCACATCAGTAACCGGGATATGCTCGGTAATACCATTTTCAAGAGTTTCTTTTACACCTTTCTCAACAGCCGGTATATACTGGCGCGGTACACTGCCGCCAAAGATGCTTTCCGTAAATTCGATTCCACTTCCAGCAGGCAATGGCGTGAGCTCCAAGAATACATGACCGTACTGTCCATGACCTCCACTTTGTTTTTTATGCTTACCTTCAGCCTTCACAGACTTTGTGATGGTCTCAAGATAAGGGATGTGCGGCTCTGAGAAAACGGGCTCTGCACCGTATTTTCTCTCTATCCGGTCTTTAAGTACGGCAAAATGAGTCTCACCTACACAGCGAACCAGGATATCCTGTGTATCCTTATCACGGCCAATAGATATAGTGGGATCTTGATCATGTTCTTTCTCTATCGCTGTAAATACTTTTTCTTCGTCACCCTTTTTCTTCGCCTTTACCGCCATTATCAACATGGATTCAGGGTATGCAGGCAACTCATAAGATATCTTTGCGGCATCCGTACAAAGAGTATCACCAGTAAGTGTATTCTGCAGCTTTGCAACGCCGATTATATCCCCGGCATGTACTTCCGACAGATTATGCTGATGTTTCCCTTGCATAGTGAACAGTATACCGACACGCTCCTGTTTTCCTGTACGCGTATTACAGTATGTAGTCTCACCCTTCATATCACCGGAAAACACACGCATAAAGCTTTGTCTTCCAGTAAATGGATCTGCAATAGTTTTGAATACCTGAGCAGAGAATGGATCATCCGGCTTGCGTTCTAATACATCACCAGTATCTAGATCTGTGCCTATTGCTATATGCTCCACTGGCGACGGCATATATTCTATCAACCTATACATAAGCCTTCTTATACCGATATCTGCAGCTGCAGACACACAAAACACAGGGAATATCTTGCATGCCTTTATACCATCAGCCACAGCTTTCATAAGCTCAGCTTCATCTATGTCATCACCATTTACATATTTCTCAAGCAATGAATCATTAAACTCAGCAGCGGCTTCTATCAAAAGCTGACGTGCCTCTTCTACCACAGGCTCCATATACTCAGGTATGGCTACCTTCGCTGAGTCATCATCATGCATCTTCACCTGTGCGTGCAGCTTCAGTGCATCAGCTACACCCTGGAACGCCGCCTCACTACCTATAGGCACCTGTATCGGTACGACGCCATCGCCAAAACGCACGCGCAACTCATCCAACACACCTTGGAAGTTTGCGTGCTCATGATCCATCTTATTGATGACAAATGCCCTTGGAAGTTCCATTTCCTCGGCTATCTGCCAACTCTGCTCCATATCAAGTGGAACTTCTGAAGCAGCTGATAGAACGAACAATGCGCTGTCAACTGCCATAAGCGCGCTCCGAACATCACCAGCAAAATCGAGATACCCCGGTGTATCGATGAAATTTACCTTACTGCCCTTCCATTCGACTGCAACGACCTTGCTGCTGATCGTCTGATGTCTAGAGGATTCTTCAGGCTCATAATCCAAAAGGCCTGTGCCATCATCCGTGCGACCGAGACGCTTTGTCGCTCCTGATTCATACAGGCACGCCTCAAGTATGCTCGTCTTACCAGTTCTGCTATGTCCTACAACTGCTATATTGCGTAAATCTTCGCTTGCATACTCTTTCATATTGAATCCTCCTTTTATATAAGCATCAAATCACAAATCCTTCTCCTCCAGCCGTTCAAGCTCGAAGCAATAATCCGATAAGCGGTTCAAGTACAAACTCACACAGTCATTGATCTCCTCACGTCTTGACAATGTGATGTATTTCCTCTCCGCGCGGCGCACAACTGTACGGGCCATATCAAGCATTGCACCTGCTTGACTGCCCCCTGGTATGATAAAGCTTGAAAGTGGTGGAAGTGCATTTTCGACTTCATCTATCGATTTTTCTATTCCTTCTACGTCATCACGCTTTATATAACCCTGTCCACCAATACTAGCTATGTCCGCCATGAGTAATGGTAGTTTCTTCTGAATTGCTAGTATCCTTGATTTCACATCATCGCTGCACGATAAGGATCTTGCGACTCCCAAAACGGCGTTAGCCTCATCAACGGTACCATATGCCGACACGCGCAACGAATCCTTAGGGACACGCTCCCCAGACAAAAGACTAGTCTCGC
Organism: uncultured Veillonellaceae bacterium; assembly: GCA_900315615.1. GTDB lineage: Bacteria > Bacillota > Negativicutes > Selenomonadales > Selenomonadaceae > RUG114. Next base: position 12,861 of record OMZT01000026.1, read on the forward strand.
CTTGATCGCCAGTTTTCGTATATACGCTCATAAAAACACCCTGCTATCAATCGAAAATTTCTGTCTCATTGAAAAAAATATGTATTTCACGATTTGCTGATTCAGGGCTATCAGATGCATGGACAGCATTCATACGATTATTTTCCGCATAAAGGCTGCGTATCGTCCCCTTCTCAGCTTTCGCAGGATCCGTCGCTCCATGGAGTTTCCTTACTCGCGCTATTATATCATCTCCGCCAAGCACCATAGCCACGATTGGACCAGAGCACATGAATTCTACTAAAGGCTCATAATATGGTCTTCCAACATGCTCTGCATAATGCTTTGAAGCAAGTTTTTCATCCATACGCAGCATTTTCATAGCAAGTATTTCAAAACCATTTTCTTCATATAGCTTTACTATATCACCGACATGGTGATTCTTGAAAGCATC
>OMZT01000006.1 GCA_900315615.1 uncultured Veillonellaceae bacterium
ACGTCATCATTGTGCTCCAGTATATAGGCAGCAGAATTTTCCCAACTGCTATCTAAGACAACATGACTGATTTGTGATTTTTTCGTTCAATCACAAAATCTTTGTGATGAATAATCCCTGTACATAATTCATGTTGTCAAAAAAAGAGAGCCCTCCCGTAAGATATGGATATGTATCTAGCTAATGTAAATCCACATAAAGGAAGATCCTCCCCATGGATTATACCGAAAATCTCCATTATGAGCAACTATCTCTTTTATTCGAGAAAGCTGCTTCCACACAAGAATATCTGCTGATTCCGTCATCGCTGACAGGTTTCCACTTTATATCCTCTACATTAGTAAAATACTGTTATTATACAAGTTTATAAATAGTATAATAATATCAGCCTTCCAGATGCGCCCGGCGCCACTTTTCATCAACTAAAAATTCGAGCTGCTTCGTCAAGGATCTTTTCTGACTTCACGGCCTCTGTATTCGTCGATACAGGCTATGAAGTCGCGGCCGTAGAGCTCGTATTTCCTTTCGCCTACACCGCTGACAGTGAGCATTTCTTCTTTGTTTTCTGGCAGCACGGCGCACATATCACGCAGTGTCGCGTCTGAGAAGATGATATATGGCGGTACGTCGTCGCGCTGTGCGATACGCGTGCGCAGGTTCCTTAGTGCCTCGAAAAGGAAGCTGTTTTTCTTCTTCGGCTCTTTCTCCTTCGGGACATGCTGCATGACATGGCGATTGCCCTTCAGCACATCGGCAGATGAGGCTGTGAGGTACAGTGTGGGGTAACGTCCATTCGTCATACCGATGAAGCCCAGTGCGACGAGCCGCTGTATCATCTGCCGTATATCCTTGGCGCTGCTCTCTTTCATGATACCGAATGTCGATAGTTTGTTGAATCCGAGGCTCATGATGCGCTCATTAAAGCTGCCTTTCAGTACATCGACCGTTATTCCGATACCGAATCTTTGATGCATGCGGTATATGCAGGAAAGGATCTTTTGCGTGTCGATGGTGATGTCTATCTCGTCGAACTCACCTTTGCAATTGCCACAGTTGCCGCAGTTGTCGCTTTCGACGCTTCCTCCGAAGTAGCGGATGATGAATGCCCTGAGACATTCCGTGGTGTGGCAGTATGCGTCCATCTGATTCAGGCGGCGCATTTCGAGCGCTTTGCGGTCAGGGTCATCTGTGGAGACGTCGATAAGATATTTCTGCGTCATGACGTCTGCCCCGGAGTATAGCAGGATACATTCTCCGGGCTCGCCGTCTCGTCCCGCGCGCCCCGCTTCCTGATAGTATGATTCGATGTTCTTCGGCATATTATAGTGTATGACGAATCGCACATTGGACTTATCGATACCCATGCCGAATGCGTTCGTTGCGGCTATGACCTGCAGCCTGTCGAAAAGGAAGTCGTCCTGTGTCTTACGGCGTTCCTCGGGCGTGAGTCCTGCATGATAGCGTCCCGCGCGAAAACGTTTTTTCTTCAGCATAGTGCATATGGTGTTAACGTCTTTTCGCGTAGCACAGTAGATGATACCTGGGTCCTTTGGGTGATGGCGAAGGTATGAGATGATGAACGCTTTTTTGTCTTCTCCTCGCAGTACGTCAAAGAACAGGTTCGGCCTGTCGAAACCCGTCACGAATACGTTGGGTGAGCTGAGAGCGAGCAGGGATATGATATCATCCTTGACGTCCGGCGTCGCTGTCGCAGTGAATGCGCCGATGATTGGACGGTCTTCGAGCGAGCTGATGAATGAGATGATGTTCCTGTAGCTCGGGCGGAAATCGTGTCCCCACTGTGAAAGGCAGTGCGCCTCATCGACGGCGATGAGTGAGATGCCGCGCTCCTTGAGGAAGCTTTTGAACCAGTCGCTTTCGAGCCGCTCCGGTGAGGTGTAGACGAGCTTGACACCGCCCTTTGCGATGGTACTGAGCACGGCGCGGGATTCCTCCTGCGTCTGCGTGCTGGAAAGGAATGCTGCTGGCACGCCGGACGCGGTGAGTGCGCCGACCTGATCCTTCATGAGGGAGATGAGCGGCGATACGACGACCGTGATGCCGGGAAGAAGTAGCGCAGGTATCTGAAAGCAGATGGACTTTCCCGCGCCCGTAGGCATGATGGCGACGGTGTCATGCCCCTCAAGGAGGCTCATCACGACCTTTTCCTGCGCCGGCCTGAACGAGCTGTAGCCAAAGTAGATGCTTAGCGCCTCCCTGGCTCTGTACATGGCGGGCGGCTCGCCCTTCATCGGTGCTGGCGGGGCACCTTGCAGCTTGTTTTTGTGTCTCTGTTTCACGGCTCTTCCTCACTGGATACGTACTCATCATCAATCATCCATCGTAAATTATATCGCGGTGCATGAGACGTGTCAAAAAGAGGCTTTTTTGCAAATTTTTATTTTATAGCCGAAAAAGCTGTGTTATAATTTATCACATGTAGGATTAAAGTGTCTTCATATGAAGCATATGCGTTCATATAGAAAGGATACAGACAGATGAGAATAGGAAAAATGAAATGTATGGCACTTTTGGCGGCGGCAGCACTGCTCGCTCCTATACATGCCGATGCAGCTGCGCTCTCACTGCAGCAGGCAATAGATATGGCCTTGGCGCAGAATACGTCGTTGAGGGTGACGCAAGAGGCCGAGGAAAAAGCATCAGCTGAGCTGTCTCAGGCAAAGGGAGACAAGGGTGTATCTGTCAGTGCATCTGGTGATGTCGATGCGAGTCACAGCCTGCACTCGAACTCCAAGAGCGGACTTTCGGGTAATCTGTCGGTGGGCCTGCCACTGTATTCTGGCGGCAAGCTGGAAAACGCGATAAAGTCTGGTGAGCTGGGTGTCGTGTCGGCGATGATGGACACGGAGCGCGAGCGTCAGGAGCTTCGCTATAATGTGATTAAGGCGTATTATGATGCGCTGGAGTCCAGGAAGACCGTCGGTGTGCGCCAGGAGTCGGTAGATAACTTCCAGGCACATCTGACGAATGTAGAGCAGCTTTACGCTGCTGGTGCAAAAGCGCGTATCGATGTCCTGAGGTCTTCAGTGGAGCTATCCGACGCGAAGCAGGATCTCATAAAGGCGAAGAACTCGTATGAAGTGAACCTCGCTACGCTTCGCAACCTCCTAGATATGAACCGAGAGGAGCCGCTTACACTGACAGATGATGTGGTGTATGTGCCATTTGGACATCAGCTGCCGTCATGTGTGAGCTATGCGATGGATCATCGAAGGGACATACTTGTCGATGAGTACAAGGTGCGTCAGCGCGAGCTCGCGGTAGATACGGCAAAGGCGGGATTTCGCCCATCCATCAATGCATCCGCCGGTACGAACTGGTCTGCGAGCCTGAGACCTGAGCGCGACCTCGACAGCAGTCGTGGCTTCAGTGGCGGTATCACGGCAAAATGGAATATATTCGACAGCGGTGTC
>OMZT01000140.1 GCA_900315615.1 uncultured Veillonellaceae bacterium
AGTGCTTTCTGCTGGCGTTGCTTGCTGATGCATTAAATTTTCGATACAGGTGTCTTTTTTACCGAAAACATCTTGACACATACGTATATTAGATAAAAATAGACAATATCAGAGCAGTGTGATATAATAAGATTTGTTGTGGAAACATGACATTATTGGTATATCTGCTTAATGTGGTTTATTTGCGTTCGTAGTCCAGTGGATAGGACGCCGGCCTCCGGAGCCAGAAGCGAGGGTTCGATTCCCTCCGAGCGCACCATCCTAAGAATAAATATATTGTTTACTATAAAGCGAGCCCCCACGGAATGATTCGTGGGGGCTCGCTTTATATATTTATTTTTTTTCACATATATAGGCGTTCTCAGCATCATCTGTTTCGTTTAGCCGTACCACGACAACCTCATTTGAAGCCGTAGGAACATTTTTTCCTACATAATCCGCTCGTATAGGAAGCTCTCTATGTCCTCTATCTATGAGGACTGCCAGCTGTATTGAATTAGGTCTGCCCATATCACACAGTTCATCAAGTGCAGCACGTACGGTTCGTCCTGTATATAACACATCATCCACCAATACGATATTCTTACCGCTTATATCAACTGGCATATTCGTCGGCTTTACTATGGGTTGATATGATAGAGTTGATAAGTCATCCCTGTATAGCGTTATATCCAATACCCCTACAGGTGGCCTTTTACCCTCTATGCAATGTATTTCATCAGTAATGCGTTCCGCTAATGGTACTCCACGTGTGCGTATACCGATAATGACAAGATTCTCTACGCCTTTATTATGCTCTACGATTTCATGTGCGATACGTGTGAGAGCTCTACGTATGCCATCGGTATCCATGAGCATTTTTTTATCTTCGAGCTTAGACATTATGACCATTCCTTTTCAATTCATTTAACACGTCTATGAAATCATCTGGTAATGGAGCCTTGAATCTCATCCTCTCTCCAGTACGTGGATGATCAAGTTCAAGTGTGATCGAATGAAGTGCCTGACCTTTTATCTTGAACCTCGATTTTATCCTACCATATTTCGGGTCATTTAAAAGCGGATGACCTATATATGACATATGTACACGTATTTGATGTGTCCTACCCGTCATAAGTCTGCATTCAATCAAAGTATAATCACCGAATCGCTCTAATACCTTGAATTTCGTGGTTGCATCCTTAGCACCAGCAGCCCCTGATAGTAATACTGACATGCGCTTCCTGTCATCAGGATCGCGTCCTATTGCACCGTGTATCACACCGGCTTCTTCTTTGATATTGCCGCATACAACAGCTACATAGGTACGAAACGCAGACTTCGTCCTTATCTGCTCTGCCAGGCTTACATGAGCCTTATCGTTTTTAGCTGCAACCATGACACCAGATGTATCTTTATCAAGGCGATGGACTATCCCCGGGCGTATATCACCATTTATACCAGAAAGGTCACTGCAATGTGAAAGCAATGCATTTACGAGTGTACCATGTGTATTTCCGGGAGCGGGATGCACGACCATACCGCGCGCCTTATTAACGACGATAATATCTTCATCTTCATATAATATATCTAATGGTATATTCTCAGGTTCAACATCAATCTTTTCGGGTTCTGGAACAGAAAGAACTATATTATCGCCTATCTTAAGATGATAATTTGACTTTTTCTGTGTTCCATTTACAGATATCATGTTTTCTTTTATTAATTTTTGTATATGTGCCCTCGTTAGTCCAGATACAGCTGAAAGGAATATATCAAGACGTTGTCCATCCTGATTGGCTGTATAAAAGCTGTTCAAGCTGATGTCCCCTGCTTTCTAATCATTAGAACGTATTACCGCATACATGGCGATAAAGGCTCCTGCAACAATAGCAATATCCGCAATGTTGAAGACAGGCCATATATGTAGGTCAAAGAAATCTATTACATAACCATATTGTATCCTATCTATCATGTTACCGACAGCACCAGATGCCAAAAGTGCCGTTCCATATCTATATTTTTTACATTTCCCAGATAGCCACCTGTACGCTACTAGGAAAGCCATAGTTATAACGATACCTATCAGGATGAATGCAAGGCGTTTTCCAGCGAATATACCAAAAGCAGCTCCTGGATTCTGAACATATGTTATAGAAAAAAAAGGAAATATTGGAATTTGCATACCCGGAATGAGCATGGCATCTATAAGGTGTTTGGCTGCCTGATCTAACACGATAATCAGTATGAATATCCAAGCCAAAAAACGTCACTCATTTCTTGTCAGGTTCTTTATCCGAATTCCCGTTCTGATCATGTATTTTAGCCGCACGTTCTGCCAACTCTGCAGCCTGCGATATGCTTACAGATGGCTGCGATGCATCTTCTGCATCTGGATCAGGAATATCTTTTTCCGCTGCATCTAGCCTAGCAATCTCATCATTGAACAAACTACGCATCTTCTTGATGGTCCGACGTTCTTCGCGAACAAGCCTATCGTATTCTGATACTATATCGCGTACATCTTCAGATGCTTTATCACGTATTCGGCGCGCATCGAGCTCGGCCTCCGCCTTTAGATTATCGCACTCTTTTTGTGCATTTATGCGCATTTCATCTGCACTCTTGCGTGCATTCGTCGTAACCTCATCGGCAGTTTTTTGTGCGACCATGAGTGTATCCTGAAGGTTTTTCTCAAGCTTGCTGTAATGCTCCAGATTTTTTTCGGCTAATGCCAATTCTTTCTTCAGTTTATCATTATCGCGATACAACTTCTCATAGTCATTGACAACCTGATCGAGGAAGTCATCTATCTCGTCTTCATCATAACCTCTGAAGCTGCGTTTAAAGTCCTTATTATGAATGTCAAGTGGTGTAAGCAAATCAATAACCCTCTTCGTTAAAAAAATCTCTTAAGCAGCACACCAGTACGTCCTTTTTTTGTACGTCCGCGTACCTCCGCTATTTCAAGCCTGCCGCGCCCTCTCATTGAGAGGATATCGCCTTCCTTTACCTGCTGAGATGAATTCTTAACCGTTTGCCAGTTAAGCTTGACCTTTTCTGCAGCAATATCAGCAGCAGCCCGACTTCTCGAAAAGCCAAAACCTGCTGCAGCTATAGCATCAACACGCAATGATGCGACTGTAGCACTGATTTCCTTTGTACGTTCTTCACGTGGTTGTATGTTACTAATGTCATCCTCGCTACATTGAACAGATGCTGCGCCAATCTTCACGCATTCAGCCAAGATAAGCTCTTCAGCCTTATTTCCTACAAGGATCTTGGCTTCACCCGATGAAAGCAGGATATCCCCTATGGATCCACGTTCCAATCCAAGTCCTATGAGTGCACCTAAGACATCACGGTGGGTTATCCTATAGTAGTCAGCGTTCCATACAGCCCTTACAGCCTTGATATCAAAAGACGGAGTTCCACCGAAATTGTCGTGTATAAGCATCGCCTGCTGCCGCTCTGCACCGGGATAGCCTCCTGAAAAATCCACATGTATTCCATCATAGTTTGCAGCCACAGTTTCCGCTATTTCCTGTCCATATGGATCTAAAAAAGGAGATATCCTGAATTTCTGGCTTTTTTGCACCTGCTCTGCCAAATCTGCCAAGCGAATGGATACTTCTTCACCTTCAGTGCCCTTGTAGAATCGTAAAATCTTATCAAGAGATGCCATATTATTATTATCCCAGCTCCTTGGATCTTTCTGATGCTGCTATAACTGCATCGATAAGTGCGCCTCTCACGCCATGTTGCTCAAGCGTCCTGACGCCCGCTATTGTTGTTCCTGCCGGAGATGTAACCTGATCTCGTAACGCATCTGGATGCATTCCAGTTTTCAGCACCATTTTCGCTGCTCCGAGCATGGTTTGCGCTGCGAGGATAATTGCATCACTACGCTTCAATCCTGCTGCGACTCCTCCATCTGACAGCGCATCAATCATCAAGTAAGCATACGCTGGACCAGATCCTGACAGCCCCGTTACCGCATCGAACTTGTCCTCCGTCATCTGTATTGCAGGTCCTGTACCACGTAATAGATTTCCTACAATCTCGAGCATTTCACCGGGTACATGCGTTCCCTTTGCATATACAGATATACCTTCACCAACTGCGGCAGGCGTATTCGGCATCACACGTATAACAGGCTGTGTCTGAAAATACTGTTCCATCTTTTCCAACGTAAGTCCTGTAACGATAGACACAATCATCGTATCTGGCTTTACAAGTGGCTTTGCCTCGAGCAATGCGTCCTCCGCATTCTGTGGTTTTACTGCAATGAAAAGCACTTGAACAGTCCCCGCAAAATTCGAGCATCCAACCATGGCATTAACATCATATTTCTTATGCAGTTCTGCACAGCGGTTGCTTTTATGATCAGATACAAATATCTCACGGGGCTTTGCTGCTCCACTGACGATTATACCTTTAATAAGGGCTTCGGCCATAGCTCCGCCGCCAATGAAACCAATTTCCATCAGTCCGCCTCCTGTTTATTTTCTCATCCAGGGCATTTCACTGGAAAGTGTCTTTTTTTCTTCACTGCAAGTAATATTAACGTTACTAGGAGCGCAAAGGAACACCTTAGAGCCAACCTTCTGAATTTCACCTGCAAGAGCGTATGTGGTTCCGCTTATGAAATCTACGATTCTCCCAGCATCCTCACTATTGGTATCTTCAAAGTTTACGACAACTGGTCTCTTGTCCTTTAAGCAATTTGCCACCTGCTGAGCGTCATCAAATGACTTAGGATTTATGACCATTACACGCATCTTTACAGAAACCGCATGTTCTCTGGCTGCATCGCTGAAATCTACGACATTATCATTCATTTTGAGACGTTCCCTCGCTTCGCGTTCTGCTTGTTCACGTTGCAGAGCCTGCTCATCATCACGGATTTCTCTCTCAAGATCGTCGATATCGTCTGTATCGCCAATACCTATTTTTTTGCAGAACTTGTCCACCATGCCCATAGTTCTATTCCTCCTATTTCAATACTGGCGAGGTCCAAAGATGGCAGTGCCAACCCGGACTATGTTCGCGCCCTCTTCAATTGCAATTTCATAGTCATGGGACATACCCATCGATAAATAATCTATATTCGCTCTCTTAAATGGAATTTCCTTCGTTTTTATATAAATTTCATACATTTTACGAAAAAGAGGACGACAGAGTTCACGATTCTCATAATTTGGGGCAATCATCATCAAGCCACGAAGATGAATATGCTCTAAAGAGTCTGCCTCATGGAGTAGCTCATTCATTCCATCAATAGCTACACCAGACTTTTGTTCTTCACCAGCGAGGTTTACCTGAACTAAGATATCTTGTACCTTGCCTATCTTTGAAGCTTCATGATCTATATTCCGTACCAGTTTCACACTATCTACAGAATGTATGAAATCAAACATCTTTACGGCATATTTGGCTTTATTGGTCTGCAAGTGACCTATGAGATGCCATATAGATTGCCTGCCCAATGTATCGAACTTCGTGCGAGCCTCTTGTATTCGATTTTCTCCGATATCCGTAACGCCTGCATCGATAGCTTCCCGCATTGCATTTATGTCATGATTCTTAGTGACGGCTACAAGCTTTACAGGTGAATCTTTAGGGACACGAGTGCGACGCTTCATAGCTTTATTGATATTTTCGTTTACGATATTTAGATTTTGCGCTATCATAAAACATCCTCCCCAAGTGCGATAACTGCCGCATGTCTACCTGTTTTACCTCCAGAAGCACGATATGAATAAAACATACTGCTGTTATCAGCTGTACATGTGCGAGCTGAATCTATATGCTGCATAAGGACTCCAGCAGCGAGAAGATCTTCTGTATTCGCTTTCCAAAGGTCAAGACTTACACCTTTGCCCTCCTTGATGCATACGTCTTTGCTATATTCTCTTAAAGCTTCTTCCTCTACTTCAGAGCCTACAGTGTAGCAGCATGCTCCGATTGCAGGGCCTATAGCAGCATAAATATCTTCAGGATGCGAATCGAATACAGCTGACATCTTCATTATAGTCTTTTTTGATATATGCCTGATAGTTCCCCTCCAGCCGCCGTGAGCAATGCCGACTGCCTTGTGTACAGGATCGTAAAAAAGTATCGGGGTGCAATCAGCGAAACATAACATAAGAGAAACCCCAGGGGTATTCGTGATTAGTGCATCTGTATCAGGAATGGCATCATCATATGAAAGATACCCTCTTCCTGCATCCGATTTATCCGCTACATATATATTCGTGCCGTGTACTTGCTGCGGTGTCACGATACTTTTCGGATCGAGTTTTATCGCAGATATGAATCTCTGCCTGTTTTGAATCACATGTTCAGGATTATCCCCAACATGCAATGCAAGATTCATCGATGAGTATACCCCCTCCGATACCCCACCGAATCTTGTAGATATTGCGGCATTCACCTCAGGATATCTGAGCGAGGAAAACCTGCCTGTCCAGATATCTTTGTCAGAATGTACGATATAGAACATAGCAGCCACATCTCCTTATTTACATACACCACATCTATGGCATCCATCAAAGCATGGAATCGTCTTTTCCAACTTTTCCGCCTTTTTTAATTCTTGCCAAAGGTACTCTTCCTTCAATCCCATATCGAGACTACTCCATGGAAACACTTCTGCATCGCTACGCATACGATAAAGCTCTGCATCAGTATCTACCCTCATTTCTTTAAGCGCCCGTCGGAATTTGCTGCTACCTCCATTCATAGACGCATCTATCATCGCTTCACCGACCGATCTTCCGCCGCGTGCAAGTACAGCTTGTATATATGCTTCTTTTAAAGACTCTGTTACGATTGCGATATTCTTCCTATGCTTCAGCGCATTACGTATATGATTAATGCGCGCTTCGGCTGTTTTTTTGTCGATCATAGGCATCCATTGAAATGGGGTGAAAGGCTTTGGTATGAATGGATTTATGCTGAGTGTGAGAGCGCCATTGCATCGGTGTGATTCCATATAGTCTTTAAACCTGTCAGCCATGTCAACGATAGCGTCTATATCCTCATCATCCTCGAACGGGAGCCCAATCATTAGATATAGACGATAGTTCCTTATGCCGGCTTTCAGGCCACAGTCAAGCGCCTTGAATACATGCTTTTCTTCTATTCCCTTGTTTATTACCTTACGCATTTTGACGCTGCCAGCTTCTGGCGCAATAGTGAGTGTCTTTACACCGCTCTTTGCCAACGAATCGACAAGTTCCTGCGTTACAGAATCAGCCCGAAATGATGCAACTGACATAGAGAGACCTTCACCCAATATCGAATGACACAGCTCATCAATCTCCGGATAATCAGATATTGCCGCGCCCATAAGCCCTATGCGCTTTCCAAACTTACATGCTTCCCTCACTTCAGATTCTATAAAGGATAGAGAGCGGTTTCTAGGGCGTCTAAAGCAATATCCAGCCATACAGAAGCGACAATGCCTTCCACATCCACGTGCTGTCTCAATAAGATAAAAATTGAATTCTGTCTTATCTGTTACGACGACCGTATGAGCTGGATATTTGTCGAGATCCTGTACCCATTGCCTTTCGACCCGCTCTGGTGCTGCTGGATCATGAGTGATCTTTATCGTACGACCATGCTCTTCGATATGATTATATAGAGAAGGGACATATACCCCCGGTATCTTTGATAATTCAGCTAGGATTCCACTTTTTTTCTTTCCACTTTTCTTATTTGAAAGATACACATCCATAAGGTGTTGCAGAGTTTCTTCTCCTTCACCGATAACGAATGCGTCAAATATAGTTGAAAGCGGTTCCGGATTGAATGTGACACATGGGCCGCCGGCGATTATGAAAGGTTCATCTTCTCCTCTTTCGGCTGCGCGTACCTTAATGCGTCCTAATTGTAGAAGCTGTACGACATTGAAATAATCCATTTCATATGAAATGGCAAATGCAAGAAGTGGAAACTCGTCCAGAGGAGTCTGCGTTTCCACGCTCATAATTGGCGTATTGGAGCGGACATATTCTGGTAAAACTCTTTTATCTGGCATGAAGGCGCGTTCACATGCTATATCAGGGCGCTCATTCATTATTCCGTATAGAATATGCAATCCCAAATTGGACATCCCAACAAAATAAGAATTAGGATAAACAAACGCCATCCTATTTCGCCCAGCGCCGTTATATATGTAATAGCCACGTTCTTGAGCCAGTAAATCTTCAAGATTTTTTTTGAGTTTCCAATTCAATCCCGGTTATCCCTCCTGCAGGTTTCCATTTTCCGCTGCTGATGACTTCTCCTTTTCTTTTATCAGCTCATCTAGCTCATCCCGGAAGCTGCTTATATCTGCAAATTTCCTATAAACTGATGCAAATCTAATATATGCGACGTCATCGAAATCCTTAAGTCTGTTCATGACCATCTCACCGATCTGCTTTGAGCTGATTTCGCGTTCCATTTTATTATATATATCACGCTCTATACTATCAGCGAACGCAACTATACGCTCCATCGATATATCCCTTTTATCACATGAACGCACAAGACCTGTCAGCAGTTTATTTTTGTCAAAGACCTGTCTGCTGCCATCATTCTTTATAACCATGAGCGGGACTTTTTCAACGACTTCATATGTCGTAAATCTCCTACCGCACGCAGCGCATTCACGGCGTCTACGTATAGAATTGCCACCGTCTGCAGAGCGCGAATCTATTACTCGGCTATCATCCTGATTACAATAAGGGCAACGCATATCCAATTCTCCTTCTTACATAGACTAGTTCATTTATTTCCTTTTATCCTATATATATGTGATTTTCTGGGATTATGCTTACGTTCTGCTACGTGATAGCTATCATTATGCTTATCTGGATGTATAAGGCATTTGCTCCCCCATCCGATCAAGTCTTCACGATGAGCTATATGTAAAGCTTTTTTGACGATATTCCTATTCTCCGGTAGCCAATACTGCATGAGTGCACGCTGCATATGCTTCTCTTCAGGCTTTTTGGCACTCCATACCGCTTCACCTGTAAGTGGATCAATACCCGTGTAATACATACATGTAGATAATGTCCCCGGCGTTGGAATGAAATCCTGAACCTGCTGGGGTCTATATCCAAGTTCATGTATGAATTCGGCTAATTCTATTGCGTCAGTGAGCTTTGAGCCGGGATGACTTGACATGAAATATGGGACAAGGTATTGCTTCTTTCCTAATCTCTTGTTCATTGCATTAAATTTTTGTACGAATCTCCGGTATACAGACTTGTTGCTCTTTCCCATCCGCAGCGTTACGCAGTCCGATATATGCTCTGGAGCTATCTTTAATTGCCCACTTATATGATATTTGCATAATTCATATAGAAAGTCATCATCGGCTAACAGCAAATAATCGAATCTTACACCAGAGCGGATAAAAACCTTTTTTACTCCAGGGAGTGCTCGCAATTCGCGCAGCAGCTTTATATAATCGCTATGATCCGCTATCAGATTTTTACAGGGAATAGGTGAAAGGCATGGCTTGCCTCGACACGTACCAATTTTGAGCTGATTGTCACATGATGTACGTCTGAAATTAGCTGTGGGGCCGCCGACATCATGGATATATCCCTTGAAATCTGGCATTTGAGAGATAATCTTCGCCTCACGTATCAAAGAGCGATGACTGCGATGTTGTATTATACGCCCTTGATGCGAAATAATAGCACAGAAATTGCAGCCGCCGAAGCATCCCCTATGGCTGACTAGACTAAACTTCACCTCTGCAAGCGCGGGCACGCCACCATGTTTATCGTATATTGGATGCCACCGCCTTATATAAGGAAGATCATATATCTCATCCATCTCGCGCTCTGTAAGCGGCATAGCCGGTGGATTTGCGACAATGCACCAATCACCGTTCTGCTGCACCAGCCTTCTACCGCGAATCGGATCTTGTTCAAGATATGAAATCTTAAATGCCTCAGCGAATTGCTTTTTACTACGGGAAACCACATCAAATGATGGAAGTTCTATATAGTCATATACATAATCCGTGTTTGGTACATGATAGCATGTGCCATGTACATCCTGAATAGCGTCTATCGGCACACCCTGATGCAATTCGGCCGCGACTTCCAACAGTGCTCTCTCGCCCATCCCATATATAAGCAGATCAGCCTGGCTATCCATCATTACAGATCTGCGAACACGATTAGTCCAATAATCATAATGTGCAAACCTTCTCAAACTGGCCTCAATACCACCTATTATTATTGGAATATCATGGAATATTTCCCTAAGCCTATTTGCATACACTATTACAGCACGATCGGGGCGCTTGCCACCGATACCACCAGGAGAATAAACATCCTTACTTCTTTTTTTCTTAGCAGCCGTAAATTTATTCAGCATAGAATCCATATTGCCGCTTGAAACTAGAAAGGCAAGCCGTGGCCTGCCAAACCTTAGGAAGTCTTCGTCTTTACGCCAATTCGGTTGGGGGATTATACCCACACGGTATCCATGTGCTTCTAGAAGCCTGCAAAGTATGGCTGGGCCGAAGCTTGGATGATCGACATAAGCGTCACCCGATACAAAGATGAAATCCATTTCATCCCAACCACGCGCTTCCATATCTGCACGGCTAATCGGAAGGAATCTATTTCCCATTAGTCAGCCTTTCCTGACTGCCCGCCAGACTTAGATGCATCTGACGTATCTGCCTTCATACCATCCTTCGTGAATGTGCGTGATACAACTTCTCCGACATTTCCTGCTTTTCCAATATCTTCACCATTGCATGATATTTCCGCAGCTCCAGCATTACCCAAACGTAATACGACATTCTGCTTGCCATTCCAGCTCATGGTCTTACCCTTTTCAATGGTACCCTCATATACACTCTTGCCATCAACTTTGGCTTCCGTCCAGCAGCGTGCATTGAACTTTACCTTCACGTCTACTCCATCATGCTTAGGCGTTGCATTTGATGCCTTTTGTGTATTCTGCGTCTCGGTTTGAGTTGCCGCCTTCGTTTGTGAAGGCTGATTACTGTCTGATCCATCATCCATGAAGAGTAACGCACCGCCAGCAATAACAACAAGCGCAATTGCTCCAATCAAAAGATTACGCCCTGTATGTGATCTGTCTCTCGCCTCAGCAACACGCTCTTTGAAACTCGATCCACTTTCCAGATGCGTAACAGAAACCGGTTTCTCATACTTCTCAGCCGTATACGCAGATGTATCAGCCGTTTCTATATTTTGTGTAGGCTCCGCTTGCCCTGTTTCATCCTTATATTGCTTTATAAGTTCATTCGCATCCATGCCAAGGAAATTTGCATAATTCCTGATAAAACCTTTAGTATATGCTTCTCCCGGTAATTTAGCATATTCACCTTTTTCTATTGCCTCTATATAAAGAGCACGTATACTGGTGCCTTGCTCTATATCCTTTATCGTCTTCTGCTGTTTTTCGCGCTCGCGGCGTAAAGAATCACCAATCATAAGGCTAAAAATCCCCCTCACGAAAATCGTCATATATCTATCTTATTATATGCTTAATTGGATTTTGTTTCAATAGGTTTAATGGTGTTAATCTAGCATCTTATGACAATACACTACAAAAAATATTCTGACCGTGATGTAAGTGGAATATGATTTCCACTGCTTTGTGCCATCAAAAATGCAGCATAAAAAAAGCAGCAGCAATTCGCTTGCCACTGCTTCTAATCATGAAATATCGAGGTACTCGTTACAAAAGAACCTTATGGCTAACATTTATTCGACCACGGTTGTCGATATCAGTAACCTTAACTTTGAGTTTGTCACCAATGTTTACGACATCTTCTACCTTTTCCACTCTGTCATTTGCTAGCTGCGAGATATGGCACAATCCTTCTTTTCCTGGCAGTAATTCAATAAATGCGCCGAATTTCAATATCCTGGTAACTGTTCCATCGTAGATTTCACCGACTTGCACATCATGTACCAGATTTTCAATCATTTGCTGTGCTTTCTGTGCAGATTCGGCACCTATTGCAGATATAAAGATGTTTCCGTCTTCATGTATATCTATTTCTGCACCGGATTCCTCAACGATCTTACGGATATTCTTTCCACCTGTGCCGATAACATCTCGTATCTTTTCTGTATCTATCTGTATAACGGTAACACGCGGCGCATACTTTGAAAGCTCAGGGCGAGGTATGGATATGGTGTCTAGCATCTTACTGAGTATAAATGCGCGCCCGCGCTTTGCCTGCTCCAAAGCTGCTGCAAGAATCTCGCGCGTAATACCAGCGATCTTTATATCCATCTGGATTGCGGTTACGCCCTTTGGTGTACCGGCCACCTTGAAATCCATATCTCCCAGGGCATCTTCCATACCCTGTATATCTGTAAGAATAGTGTATTTATCTCCATCTTTGACGAGTCCCATTGCCACCCCGGATACTGGGCGTTTTATCGGTATGCCTGCATCCATCAATGCGAGTGTACTTCCACAGACACTACCCATAGAGCTTGAACCATTGGACTCAAGCACCTCAGATACGACACGGATCGTATATGGGAAATCATCAACAGACGGAACAACAGCCTGCAGAGCGCGCTCAGCCAGGGCACCATGACCGATTTCTCGGCGTCCAGGGCCTCTTACCGGTTTTGCTTCACCGACGCTATAGCCCGGGAAATTGTACTGATGCAGATAATGCTTCTTCTCCTCAGGTCCGAGTCCATCTATGATCTGCTCGTCACCTATAGATCCTAGTGTTACTACTGAAAGAATCTGCGTCTGACCACGCGTGAAAAGCCCTGACCCATGCGTACGCGGCAGGAGTCCTACTTCACAAGATACAGGACGGACTTCATCTGTGGCACGACCATCAGGGCGTATTTTTTCATGAGTAATCATATGGCGTACGATTTCTTTCGTAAGGTCATGAACTATGGCTGCAATGTCCTTTGCCATATCTGCGTTGTCTGGATCTTCCTCAAGGAAATGTGTCAATGTATCTGCACTGATTTCAGCAATATGTCCATCTCTGCGTAATTTGTCTTCATCACGAACAGCTTTGTCCAGTTTATCATATGCATAGTCCCTGACTGCGGCTTCCAAGTCTGCTGGAGGAAGGAAAAGCGGATAATCATTTTTCTGTTTGCCGCATGAAGCAATTACATCGTTTTCGAATTCAACGATACGCTGTATTTCCTTATGTCCAAAAAGAATGGCGTCCAGCACTACATCTTCAGGAAGTTCATTTGCGCCTGCCTCAACCATCATTACAGCATCATGCGAGCCGGCAACCGTCAGGTTCAAGGTTGATACTTCACGCTGATCTACTGTAGGATTGATTACGAACTCTCCATCTACGCATCCTACGCGCACACCCGCTATAGGACCGTTGAACGGGATATCCGATACTCCCAAAGCACATGAAGCACCTATCATCGCAGCAATCTCAGGCGCATTATCTAGCTCAACTGACATGACAGTAGCAACGACTTCCACGTCATTCCTGAATCCTTTTGGGAAAAGAGGGCGTATAGGGCGATCCACAAGCCTTGCACACAGGATAGCATCATTGCTTGGGCGTCCTTCGCGCTTTATGAAACCGCCTGGAATCTTCCCAGCTGCGTACATTTTTTCCTCATAATCAACGGTAAGCGGAAAAAAATCCACACCATTGCGTGGTTCTTTGGATGCAGTTGCAGTTACAAGTACAACCGTATCGCCATACCTTACAAGAACAGCTCCATTTGCCTGCTTGGCCATCTTACCATTTTCTATGATAAGTTTTCTGCCGCCGACCTCCATCTCAAACGTCTGCATGCTTTTTCCTCCTGTATCACTCATCAATAATTGTTCAATATCGCTTACACTTTCGACATTGTCATCTAAAATCCTTTATATATATATAAACAAAACTGCTGCACAAAGCGGATGCCTTATGCAGCAGTCGATAGTCAAATTATTTTCTCAGTCCGAGCTTCGCAACAATTGCACGATAACGCTCAATATCTACCTTATAGAGATAACCAAGAAGACGGCGGCGATGACCAACCATCTTCAGCAGGCCACGACGAGAATGATGATCCTTCTTGTACTCCTTTAGATGCTCAGTAAGATAAGAAATACGAGCCGTCAAAAGAGCAATCTGAACCTCTGGCGAACCAGTGTCACCTTCATGAATAGCGTTATCTTTGATAATCTGAGTCTTCTGTTCCTGTGTAAGCATTTTTCCTCCTGTTTGTAAATCCACCAATCCCCAAGGCAACGTCGGAGATGATTCGTTGTCATAGAGATGGTATATATTATGTCCTTTCAGACCCTTACACTAAATGGTGCCGAAGGCCGGACTTGAACCGGCACGTTGTTGCCAACGGCAGATTTTGAGTCTGCTGCGTCTGCCAATTCCGCCACTCCGGC
>OMZT01000025.1 GCA_900315615.1 uncultured Veillonellaceae bacterium
GGCGCATTCTTCAAGTCCTGCACCTTCATGACTATGGACTGCTCCAGCATGGGATCCTGCACCATCATGCGATGTGTGTCCATGATCGCTGACTGCTCGCGCATACCCGTTTCGCGTAGCCTTTTTACGCTTTCCTGCAAATTCTCCGCAACCGCGGCAATAGCTGCTGATGCCTTCTCAGACTCTTCTTCAGGTGTGCCAGGCTCATAGGTCTTCAAATAGCCGTCTAAATTCTTACCAACCATCATGACTCTGCCCATGGCGATGCCTGCGATCACACCACGCCCGCGAAAACTCTCTGCCATATCTGTCCTCTTCCTAAAGTCTTTCCCGTCGGATGTATATTACTCTTCACCGAATTTTGATGCGACAAGCTCTGTCAATGCTTTCAATGCCTCATCTTCGTCAGGTCCATCTGCTATGATCTTGATCTCTGTCCCGTTGACGAGCCCCATGCTCATGATCATGAGGATGCTTTTTGCGTCAACGGTCTTGCCCTTCGCCTCGATCTGCAACTTTGACTTGAATCTCCCCGCCGTCTGCACGAACACAGCCGCTGGACGTGCATGGATACCGGTCTTATTTTCTATCGTCATCGTAGCTTCTGTCATTTCTTCTTCTCCCCTTCAATAAAATCCGATATTCCCTGCGTGGCTCCGTGAATATCTTACTGCCTCTGATAGCGATGCAGTATCTTAAATACTCCGAAACCCTCCCCGCATATTTTATGCCATTAGATAGAATGCGTCAAGTTTTCCGGCAATACCAGCAGTAAATCTCTACTTCTATATTCAATATATCTAAAAATATGTCAAAAAACATTTCCCGACTAAATCATTCATATAATAGAGGATTTAACTGCTCTTTGTCGAATTATAACGGGAGAATGCCATTGAAAGGGCATATCTGAGGCCTGCTGAAGCGGGCTGATTTATACGATAGACGTGATACTGCCGTCAAAGGGGGTGCATTGATGGTCTTCATAGGCATCATGACGGCGATAATGGCAGCGAGTATTTTCATTATATATAAGATAGCTGGTCACTTCGGATTCAGGCTGGCTGTACCGGCTCTCGTCCTCTGTGGCGTGCTGGCTTTCGCGGTGAATTTCGTAACGATCGCGCTGTCACCTTTCCTGACATGGGAATATTATGCCAGGATCGGCATCTTTGTCATCATTGCGGCAATCTGTGTGACATGGTATAATTCATATTTGATAAGGAAACATCCTTCTAAATATAAGTCAAATCATGACGAAGGCAATGCCTCGCAGGTTGATCAGCCTAATGAAGCCATGCCGCCTGAGTCGGTCACAAACAGTGCGGACGTGCTTGAAAGCGCGTCTGAGGCACATAGCGAGGCCGTCGCAGAGCCTGCTGCTAAGCACGATATCGAAGCTCTCGTCGAGACCAACGCCGAGGCTTTTGAGGGCACTGACAGCACTGCTATAGCAAAGGAACAGCCGCAAATCAAGGCTGAACCGACAGATGATACAGGTGAGCCAGCCAGTGAGACTGCTGAGGCTAAGCTTGCGGATACCGAGGCTATCGATGAAGCGACTAAAGCCACGCCAGACACTGGAATGATCTCCACGACAGCGTCTATGTCTGAGACTGAAGAGCCATCTGCCACGGCGGATGAGCAAGATACAGAGCTTACTGATGATGTCGCTGAAGATGAAGCCGCTGAGCCTGTATTAAACCCGCTGCTTCCGGCAATCATAGTGCCGTCTATCAGGGAGCAGGCTAAGGCCGATATAGATGCTGCCATCCAGAAGCGTATGGAGAAGACACTGCTTACGATGGACTCTCTGGATGCGCTTCTCGACTATGCGATATCACAGGAAGGTCGTGGCGCTCATCTAGCAGCGATCAACACATATAAGACGGCTCTCAGTCGATATCGGACAGATGACTATGCACCTTATATCAGCATAGATCTCACCAATATATATAAGGAGCTCGGCTTCTACGATGAAGCTATACACACATCATCAGATGCCCTGAAGCTCCTTGCCGTCAGATCAAGCAAGCCTATGCAGGCCGAGTTTCAAAAGAATGTCGAGTACCTGCATTTGGTCAAATACATACTTTCCGGACATGATGCTGTAAATACTCCGTTCAGAGAGATCCCCTCATCTATCATGGATGAGATAGAGGACGCATTCGAGCGCAGTGAACGCACCAACCGGGAATAAAACAGACAATCTATCTATTTCCTATGGGAGGAATCTGTAAATGAAGAAAAGCGTAGAGATCATCGGCCTGCCGATAATCAGCATCACCGAAGGCCGCGAGCTCGGCATGAGCAAGTCGCTCCTCATTGATGCAAAGAATGGCAAGGTCGCCGCAATCACGATTGAGGATCAGGACTGGTATCGCGGTGTAAAGCTGCTCCCATACGAGTCTGTCATCGCAATCGGTGAAGATGCCGTCACCATCACATCGAGTGACAGTATCCTGGCACTGGAGGATGCGGGGGATTATGAGAACATGCTCGATGACAATATCCGCGTCATCGGCACAAAAGCCATCACCCGCTCTGGTACGATAGAGGGCTGTGTCTCCGAGATCTTCGTCGGAGATAACGGCAAGATTGAGAAGTGTGAGATCACGAAGAAGGATGACAGCAAGGACGAAGTTACCTCCAATCAGATTTCGATATTTGGTAAGCAGGTAACGGTAATCGACCCAGATAACGAGGAAAAAAAAACAGTAATTCCTGAACAGCCAGTACAGCAGCAGGCACCTGCACAGCCAGCTGCACCACAGGAGCCTGCTGCTAAGCCACAGGCACCTGCACCACAGGCACATGATCATGCGGCTGAAGAAAAGGAAGCTGCCGAGGAGAAGGCTGCTGAAGAAAAGGCTAAGGCTGAAAAGGAAGCTGCCGAGAAGAAGGCCGCTGAGGAAAAGGCTAAGGCTGAAAAGGAAGCTGCTGAGAAGAAGGCTGCCGAGGAAAAAGCTAAGGCTGAAAAAGAAGCTGCTGAGAAGAAAGCCGCTGAGGAAAAGGCTAAGGCTGAAAAAGAAGCTGCTGAAAAGAAGGCTGCCGAGGAAAAGGCTAAGGCCGCTGCTAAGCCAGAGCAGAAGCAGCCGGCAGGACATGCACCTGCAGATAAGGCCGCAGAAGACCGTCGCCGCCGTTTCCTCCTCGGTAAGAAGGTAGCGCGCCGCATAACGACGGATAATGGCATCGTCATCGTCGAGGCTGGTGCTGATATCACTGAGGAAGTCCTGCAGAAGGCTAAGCTCGCGAATAAGTTCATCGAGCTTTCAATGAATATCCAGTAATAACGAATCGTAAAAAAGCTGCACCTTCGGGTGCAGCTTTTTTACGTCATAAAGCAACGTCATACACGACAAAAGAGGCATATTGCGTCAGTCACTGGCGCAATATGCCTCTTTAGCGTTTTATCCAGTAGTTTTCCTATCAGAGCACCTTGCCGAGCATGAACCACATGCGGCTGTCCGGTGCATCAGAGATCTGCTCTGCCGTGCCGATCTTGCGTGCATAATCGAAGCGCAGGAACAGGTTCGACGGCTCAGCATAGGTGATGCCTACGCCCCAGCCCTTGAGCCTCTGCGAATTCTCCTGACCTGCAAGCGGAGTCTTGCGGTTGTTCACGAATCCCATATCATAATACGTGCTGAGCGTGAGACCACGCAGCGGCGTGTGATAACGGAACTCTACCGTGCCGATATAGCCCTTATCGCCAGAGCCCTCGCCATCGTTATATGCGCGGACGCCGCTCGGGCCGCCGAGGACGATCTGCTCAGAGCTGTCAAGGTTCTTTGTCGTAAGCTGTGCCTCGCCCTTGAACATGACATCCCAATGCTTTGCAAAGTTATATACATCCGTTACATCGAGAAGTCCCTTATAGAAATCTCCAAACACGTCACGATACTGACCACTGCGCATTGAGCTCGATACATCGACGGCCTTGATATTACCGCCGGTCAGCGTCAGGCTGGAGTTCAAATAGTTGTTGCCGACATGCGCATCACCCGTGATACCTGCATGTACGGACTGGGAGCGGCGCTTGCCCTTCAATGCGAATGCGCCGATCTGGTCTTCGAGTGTACGATAATCATAGCCGAAGTTCACCCATGCACTCTTCTCGGTGGTTCTCATAAGCGGAATCTTGTAATATACGTTGATGTTACGCGATACGCCGAGGATGCCGAGGTCAGCTAGTGAGCCAACACCCGTTACATGGTAGTTGCTGCGGCTGGCACCAAAGCCGAGGATATTTGCATTGCGGCCATATGGCTGCTCCCAGGTGAAGCCGTAGTTTCTCTGATCATCGGTATTTGAAATCAATCCACTGATGGTCAGATGCTCGCCTTCATCGGTGATGCCATAGATATCATCGACTATACCGAAGCGATAACGTCCGGTCGTCGCGTTACCATAGTTCTCACTATACAGAATCACAGAGGTCTTCTTGCCATCTGCGATCTTGACGGTGACATCACTCGTACCTACCGTAGAGCCAGGAGACATGAGTGCAGCAGCATGTATGCCACCGATATCATTGATACGGTACAGATCTCCTTCGAGCTTCTTAGCCGTGATGATATCTCCAGAGTGAAGATTCTTCAAAATCGGCATGATCTTGCCATTGTTGACACGGCTGTTATTCTCTATGGTAATCTTTCCGATCTTACCAGGTATGATCTTTACGGTCAGTTCACCATTCGTCAGGCGCTGTGCCGGCGTATATGCCGCAGATGCCGGATAGCCATGCTGGCGGCAGAAATTCGTCAGCTCTGCGGTTGCCTTATTCAATTCCTTTATTGTGATATCGCGGTTCATGTATTTCTTCATGATATTCCGCAATCCTGATTCAACGATCGGCACATCAGATTCAAACTTTACGCTCTTTACCTGAAAATGCACATCTGGTGCATTCTGGTCGCTCTCAGGAGCCGAAGCTTCGATATTTGCTCTTTCTGTCCCCAGTGTCGTATTCTTTACTCTGTCTGCATCATTTGACATCGAAGTCGCTGCAAAGGTCGTGCTGCACAGCGACGTTACCATCAATGCAGCTGCGATCGCGGCTTTCTTACGTCCGATTATCATTATTGACCCTCTCTTCTTTCCTTCTCAAATTTCAGTCGAGCGTGCAATTCTCAAAATTCACGTTCTCATAGCCTGTGAGGCTGTACGGCTGTGCCTTCGTGAAATGCACGTTGCGGAAAGTGATGTTCTTGTGCTTGAAGCTGCCCGTGGAGTAAATCTCTATCGCAGAACGCTTCGTGCCCTCGAAATTGCAATCCTCTATGAGCATATCATGGAAATAGCCCGGATTGACTGCTGCCTTGAACTGACCTACGGCATTCGTATCCGTATACTTCGTCGTGAATATGATTCCCTGACGAACCATATTCTTTGCTACGTTGTGACGGAATGTAGAATATCTTCCGCCGCCGCCAGATCCCTGATTGGTCTTGCAACGGAACGCAATCTCTGTTCCATTAAACACGTTATCCTCTGCGAGTACATGCTCGATCCAGGATGCTGTATGGCTGCCAAGGACGACACCGCCATGACCGTGTGCAACATAGTTGTTGAAAATCCATGCTGGTCCCACTGGAGGGCGCTTAGCCGCCTCTGCACCAAGACCTGCACTGAAGTTGATCGCATCATCACCTGTGTCCAGATAAGAATTAGCGACGATGAGACCCTGGCCGGTAAAGTCGATACCATCACCATTGTTCGCATCATATGAGAGCAGGCGGACATTGTTGAACGTCACGTTATCTCCATCCAGCTGTATGAGATGCATGGCCGGATTGCAGACCGTGACACCTTCCATATAGAAGTTATCAAGGTCATGCAGCTGCATCGTAGTAGAACGTCCATCATATGCACGCAGGAATGTCCTGCCCTGATCGAGCAGGGACTGCGTCTGCGTCTTTGCAGCTATGCCGACATTCAGCACATGGTTTGGTGCACGCCAGCCTTTGTTATCTATATTCTTTGCCTTTATATAGTTGCCATTCGCATCCGTTTTCCAGCCATTGCCGTCTATCGTACCTGTACCGGTGATACGTACATTCTTAGCGCTGTACGCATTCAGGAGTCCCGTATAGCGCTTGCCCTTGCGTATAGTGAAATCTGCTGGATTCGTCGATGCGCGGAGCACCGCGTTTGAATCAAGCTGCAATGTCATATCACTCTTGAGTGTCAAGGCACCGCTGACGAATACGCCAGCCGGTATCTCCACGACACCTCCAGAAGGACATGCATCGATGGCCTTCTGGATGGCCGCCGTGTCGACCGTCGTTCCATCGCCCTTTGCGCCATACTGCACGACGCTCAAGACCTTCGGTGCCTGGGCAGTCATCATTGCTACTGCCTGGCTCGGTGCAGACATCGTTCCATCGCTTGCTACTGCACGTACGGTGAACTGATATGCGGTACCAGGCTTCAGGTTGGCTGCCTTGAAGCTGTGGCGTATGATTAGATTGCCGCAAAGAGCCTGATTCTGCTCCTCGAATGCTGCAATATTGGCCGTTCCGAATGTAGCAGATGACTTGGTCGTGCTACCGAGCAGCTGACCATCAGCATAGACATTATAGTATGCTACGTTGTCACCATTCGCTGGGCGATCCCACATAAGCCATACGCTCGTGCTGTCATATCCCAGAGGCGGAACCTTCACGCCTGTAGGCACATTTGCAGCAAAAGCCGTTGACACGACTGTGAGGGCAGCCGCCATAGCTGCAGCAGCCATGACTCTGCGTATTTTTCTCAGCATATTCTACACCTCTTACTTGACTTCGATTACTTCAGGAACCCATCCATAGAGGAAGGCAGATACCGTGTAGTTTGCTGCATCAGCATCCAGTATCTGACGACGCTCAGGCGACGAGCCCGGACCAGCGTTCTTATATTCAAACATGCGCTCATTCTCCGGAAGGAACTCTACGCCATTGCTCGTGGATTTCGTCCACCCATCTTTCTTGATATGCTTACCGAGATTGCACTCACGGAACACGACTTCACACTTTATCTCCTCTGTAGCAGAGGATGGATGTGACGGTCTGCCTAGATATACGCAATTCGGTATCTGATCGTCGGCGGTGAAATCGCATTTGTAGAAGAGGATGCCTCTCATGCTTGCAGCCGTTGCCGACTTCGTGATGTATCCCTTCGTCTTTTTAGGACGATACATCAACGAACGAACCTCGCAGTTCTCGAAGACCTGGCTTGCACCGCCGGCGACGATGTCACTGCCACCTTCGATGTAGCAGCCATTTTAATACTGACGCCCATACTTGCCATTGATGACCGTATCATGCCCCTCGAAGCGGCAGTTCCAGAAGCTGCTGCCATCACCGGATATCGTCATTACTGGTGAATCGGTATGCTTTTCCTCAGGATGCTGCGTCGGGTCATAGGTGTTCTTCAGCGTCATGTTCACGACCTGGAAGTTCAATGCCTTCTTCGTCACATTGATCGTAGCACAATCAGATATGCCATACACGCTTCCCGGTGTCTTTGTCGTTGTCTTGTCACCCTCCGGCACCTTGTCGTTGCGCGAAGCATGCCACTCCAGTATCGTGTAGTTTGGATCGGTGACTCCAGCAAGGGTGAGATTCGCTATGTTGATTCTGAGCTTCTCATCATAGGTTCCTGGCTTCACCAGTACCGTAGGATTCTCTGCATTCAGAGTGTGTGCCTTCTGGATTGCGCTCGAGATCGTTGGGCAAATCCATACGCTGCCATCCTGCTTCGGCTCCGTAACGCTCTTATCGACTACCGCATTCACCGGGAGGACCTTGCCTCCAAGCGTGACGGTTTTCAGCTGTGCCGCAGCCGAGCATACGGCCGGTGCCGGCATATATGGTACAGCAGATGTGCCAGCGAACAGCATTGCGCCGCAACATATTGCCGCTGCAAGTGCTTTCTTCTGCATTAGAAATTCCTCCCTGTATCTTTAATCAATCAGTTACACAAAGCAGTTATTCCTGCACGATCAGAAGAACCAGATCAGCTCTGCACGGTATGCATCCTTGTACGATACATCACGTCTTACGCTGTAGTCAAACTGTGCGCCGGTGCCATGGTCGAGCTGCTCTGTCCTCGTATACGTGAAGAGCGCCTCAAGGTTCTTACGCGGGATGTAATATCCGCTGAGCTCAACACCCTTTGCACCGTAATCATCATCACGCAGGGAGCTGAACTTGCTGCGGATGTAGGAGTTATATCCCGTACGACCAACCGCGAGCTTAGCTTTCCATGTATGCGGCTTCTCCTTGTTCATCTTGCCGTACTGTGCCTGGAGAATCACGCCATCGTTCTGACGTTCACGGTCAGAATATGAGAGGTTCAAGCCGAGCTTCCATTTCTTGGTCGGCTTATACACAAATCCGAGCTCACTGAGCCATGTAGAGTCATATGCCTTAGTCGTCTTGACCTCTGGGCTGCTGTTCTGGCTGCTCAATGATGTGCTCTCATCGCCTGCCGGATAAATATTATATGCCGGGCTATAGTAGTTCGTATGCCTGCCCTGGATATCCCAGAGTGCGACGTTCATCTGCAGCTTCTTATTGAACTTATAATTCGCCTCGATGGATTCGAATGTCGTACCCGTATTTGCTGGATTCAGGCTCGTTCCCTGACGGCCCTTCAGGTCATCACCCTCTGTAGTATAGAAGATTGGCCTATATGAGGTCTTGCCGCCAGATGTGACTTCCTCCATCATCGGATTGCCATGATCGTCCGTGCGGACACGCAGCGAGGTATCCTTCTCGTAGTCAGGCTTGCCGTAGGAGAAATGTACCGTCAGACGTGGGTTCACCTTCTGTGTCCAGCGTGCGCCCGTCCAGTACTCTGCCATCGCAATACTATCGAATGTCGTACCGCGGACACGTCCAAACAGGAGGTTTGAACGCTTGTTCACAGGACCTTCTGCGTAGAGCTCTGTAATATCGAAATGTCCATCGCTGTTGCTGTTGGAGCGATATTCACCGGAGCGATCCCTTGCAGCATAGAAGTTCAGATGTCCCTGCCAGCCTGCGCCGATATTAGCGACGGTCTTCATCTTCAGCTCGACATCGAAGTTCTTATCGCTCTCATCTGATTTGTATTTCGTGGAAAGCGGTGTCGTGCTGCCTGCTTTATATCCATTGTAATACGGCTGACGTGCTTTGTTGTTGTTCCACTGCATGAGCACCTGGCCGGACATCTGCAGTCCCTCGCCGTTGGAGTTCATCGTGAAGCCTGTATCTTCATCATCTGCGTTATAAACGGATGTCTGAGGCTCTGCTTCCTCTGCTGAGGCCTCTGTTGCACTCGTTCCCAGCGTCTTAGCTGTATTGACGCCCATGCCCTTCAGCTCATCGGAGAACTGATCGACAAGACGCTTGATGCGCGCTTTGTCAGCAGCATTTGCCTTCGAGTAGCTCGCGTTCGCCTTACCGACGAAAATAGCCATCTCGTAACGGCTGATCATATGAGACTTATCAAATGTGCTGTCAGAGTATCCGTATATCAGACCGTCGTGGATGAGCGCCGCTACTTCCTCATAGAGGCCGCTCTCCAGCGGGACTGGCGAAAACGGATCGACGCTTGCAGCGCTGACAGTGCTGCCGAAGCCGATTGTCGCGAGGCACAGAGCGCCAGCGAGCATCCTTTTCTTTGAATTCATCACATTAGACCCCTTCTCTTTCCTTTTCCCATACTCATGCAAATGAGCCACCTGGGAAGAAAACACGTTTTTATTTTTAGAAAACAGAAAACGAAAACGTTCCCTGTGATTCCTCTGTATATAATACAATAAATAATAATAAAGGCTATGTCACAACAAACAGTTGATAAATAGCCATTTTTATAGGGGAGTATCAGAACTCCCCTACAAACTGTTATTTGCAGTTA
>OMZT01000049.1 GCA_900315615.1 uncultured Veillonellaceae bacterium
CTGAGCCCAGATGAGATAAAGAGATATATGGCGCTGCATTGATGGCTGAGTAAAGTGTATGAAAAAGGGGGCTGCGTAGGCAGCCCCCTTTTTCATACACGCTATGTTATTCTTCTTTTTTCCCGCCCATATTTTCAAGATCTGCAAGTGCCTTGTCGAGGCTTTCATTGTCGAGCAATACGTCATCGTCATCATCTTCTCCGACGTCGTAGAGGCTCATGAGCAGCTGCTCATCATCGTCGCGCTTCACGACCCTGTTCGCGAGCATGTCAGATGCGCATGGAATGATCTCTGCCAGAGGTTTTATCTTGACGTCGCCGTTCAGGTTTGCCATGACAACGGTATCAACGCCAAACTCTGCCATCAGCTGCAGGCATGCACCGCATGGGACGAATGGCTCCTCTGTATCTGCGACTACTGCCAGCGCGTCGAAGTCCCGCTTGCCGTCGGATATGCCCTTGTACATGGTGACGGACTCCGCGCAGCAAGAGAGTGCTGGTGACATGTTCTCGATATTGCAGCCGCCATATAGCGAACCATCGGATGCCATCACGCATGCGCCGACAGCGACGCCCGTCTGTGGAGTGTAGGCATTGCGGCGCGATTCCTTTGCCATCCTGACCATTGCCGCAATGATATCTTCGTTCACTGTCCCATCCATAGTTTATCGTTCCTCCCTCGACTTATCCACTTATCCACAATTGTGTATAACCATGTGGATAAGTTATTTCTCACATCTCTTTCTGTCATTAATTGTACATTCGCCGCGATATCGCTTATATCCTGCTATAGGAATGACATAGCCTGAAATATGATGATCATTTTCCTACTATATAATTTATACGCTAATCCACAGGCTTTTTCATAATTCACCGCATAGATTCTGTGGGTAATGTGGATAACTTGCCGGGTAATCCCATATATATGTATGGAGCTCTCCAGCAATAACTGTATTTTGATTTAATCAGCAAAAAAGGACATGATTCCCTTGTGGATAATCCGCCGCGTATCTGTGGAAAAAATATGTGCATAACCTCATAAAAGAGTCAGTCGTGATTTTTCCATGCGGAGAACGGATTCTTAGCCAGCTGTGCGTTGTAGTATCTAGCATCGCCTGTTACCTCGCGGGTTACCCATGGCGGGAGGGCGGCTTCCTCGTCCTCAGACGAAAGCTCAACCTCTGCCATGCGCAGCCCCTCGTTCGCGCCGTGGAATATGTCGGCCTCCCAGGTATGTCCCTGATATGGCACCAGATAGCGTACTTTCTCCACGCGTGTATCGCACATGGCGAGCATTTCGCGCGCGTCCTTTAGCGGCACCTCATACTCGAACTCCGCGCGTCCTATGCCGCATGTTGCGCCCTTTACTGTAAGGTAGCCCTTGCCGGCACGGATACGTACGCGCACCGTCCGCATGGGGTCGTCTGCAAGGTAGCCTTGTGCGATCTCGTCTCCCTTTGTTTCAGGCTCCCAGTCAGGCGATATGATGTATTTCCTTTCGATTTCTGTTCCCATCGCTTACTCCTCCGTTTCATCTCTGCTATAGTACCCCATTTCGACAAAATGATGATATTTCCCTTATATTTGATAAAAAACATTTGATTCCGGCATATCATCGGCATATAATAGTATGGTATATGTGCAGGAATAAAGTGCTGAGCGTTAAGCACTCGTGATATGTAAAGAAGGATGATCAATGCAGAACAGTCTTCCACCGCGCCGCAGGAAGCGCCGTCGCAGGATTTGGCCGTGGATCGTAGCAATACTCGTTTTCTTGGCTGCTGTCGGCCTCGGTGCTTTTTTTGCGTCATCGAATCTTCTCGATAAGAACGATGAGTCGGCGAATGGCATGATGAAAGCGCACAACAAGACGACGATTATGATCATGGGCGTCGATGAGAGGGACAATGATGTAGGCCGCTCAGATACATTGATGATTGCGGCGGTCGATCCGAAGAAAGATCAGGCGTCACTGCTGTCTGTGCCGCGTGATACGCGCGTGAAGATAAAAGGGCATGGCTGGGATAAGATTAATGCGGCATATGCCTATGGCGGGTACAAGCTCAGCCGCAGCACGGTCGAGAATCTGCTCGGAATGCAGGTAGACCACTATATCCTCATCAATATAAAGGCATTCACGCGTATCATCGATGCGATCGGCGGCGTTGATATAGACGTCGAGAAGCGCATGTACTACACTGATCCGTGGGATGACGATGGCGGACTTGTCATCGACCTCAAGCCGGGCGAGCAGCATATGGATGGCAAGACGGCCGTCACCTATGTGCGCTACCGCGACGAGGAGGGCGATATCGGCCGCATAGCGCGTCAGCAGAAGTTTATGAAGGCCGTCATGGACAAGCTCACTTCGCCGTCCATCATACCTCGCCTACCGTCCGTCATAAAGGAAGTCATGGGCTCGATAAAGACGGATCTGTCGTTCCGCCAGCTGCTGGAGCTTGCAGATACGCTGAACGATGCGAAGAAGAATGGCCTAAAGACCGATATGGTTCCAGGAAAGCCGCTCTATATAGATGGCGTGTCCTACTGGATACCAGATGTCAAGAAGCTCCGCTCTACCATTGCGGATACGCTCGGCGTGCATATGTCAAAGAGTATGATGAGAGAGCTTGACCGCCAGAGCAGCGAATATGAGAATTCTATTCCTGAGGGTGCAACGGCTGTGCCGAGCTCTGATACGTCGATTGGCAAGATGGACACGTATGAAAGCGAGAAGGGCAGAAGCTCCGGCAAATCCCATAAGAGCCACGATACGTCCTCCAAGCGGAGGCAGACGCCCGATACGGGCAGCGCGACTGATACGGCTCCATCGACCGATACGGATAGCGACTATGGGCATCATGGTACAGAGGGCTATTCGACCTATAACACCGGCCGTGGGGGCGCCTCGGCACCAGAGCGCAACGGCCCATCGGGTCCTGCTGCAAATGACGGCGGCAAGACACAATGATTGATAAAGCATAATAAAATCGCCAGTCACGCAGATGAAACTGCATGGCTGGCGATTTTGTGGTGCGTATGCTTTTTTTAGCGGTTCAGGCCGCTGCCGGTGAGTGGGAGCACCACGCGGTAGTTGTCCGGCTTGCCATCCTGGAAGAACTTGATGGCACCTGCGAGCACCATGGCTGAGATGGGCTCTACGTATATGCCACGCCCGCCAAGTATGCGCTGTGCCTCACGACGCGCCTTGCCACCCACCATGACGACATCGCCGCCGCTGCGCTCTATGGCCTTTTTCATCTGCTCCAGACGTGGAGGCTTCGGGTCGAAGAACTGGCTGTTGGATGCGCCTGCAAGGCCTGACTGCTCCGTCCCTTTGGCATCGATATCGCCCTGTGAGAGCGCTGTATCCGGCTCGCTTGGCGCAGGAAGCCCCTTCATCGCCGCATATAGAGGTGCGCAGCGCTCCTCCTCTACGGCGAGGAAGTGCGGCAGGCGTCCGATATCTGCGAATGCGTAGTAGAGCCCAAGGAGGAGGGAGCCGTTTTTCACGGGCAGTACTATGTACTCTGGCACATCGCCTACCTGATCGGCGATCTCCGTTGCCAGAGAGCGCATCCCTTCATAGAAAAGAGGATTGTACACGTATGATATGTATCTTGCGTCGGGATTGCCTTCGGCGGCCATCTGCGCTGCCTTGCATGCATCGCGCCAACCGCCCTTCACCTTGAATACATGTGCGCCATATGCGCGTATCTGCGCTTCCTTTATTTTCGAGGCATTCTCTGCCATATAGCAGGTGATATCCATGCCTGCAGCTGCAGCGTATGCGGCAAACGACGCTCCGGCATCGCCCATCGTATCCGTGATGAGCTTCGTGATACCGAACTTGCGGTATTCGTTGATGAGCGTGTAGGCGCCGCGATCCTTTACCGTGCCGGTAGGCTGGAGGTTCTCAAGCTTCAA
>OMZT01000024.1 GCA_900315615.1 uncultured Veillonellaceae bacterium
CTATCGACAGAGCAGGTAGCGAATATAGCCAAGGAATCGATGGAGTATATCACTGCGCTTCAGAAAAAGTATCAGGCAGAAGGAATACTGTGATATCACAAAAAAGGGGCTGTTACACGAGCGAGTTTTCACTTATGCACAGACCCTTTTTGGTGCTTGGATATATTTGTTGTATTAACAGAACATTTTGGGATGAAAAATGAGCGCAGGAAAAGTTCTTGACAATTATGCGCATAATGCGTATAGTATAATTGAGGTGAGGGTGATGAAGTTTCGTGAAATCGAACGTATCTTGCTGGATGACGGTTGGGTATTTAAGGATGCGCGAGGTTCCCACTACCACTACATTCATCCAGTAAAATCTGGTAAGGTCACGATACCGAATCATACAGGAGACCTTGACAAGCGAACTGTACGCGAGATTCTGCGGCAAGCCGGCGTAAATGATGGAGGGAAATTGAAATGAAAAAACTTACCTACCCTGCATGTTTCTATCCATGTGAAGAGCATGATGGTTATACCGTGACGTTTCCAGACCTGCCTGGGTGCGTGACTGAGGGAGCTTCCCTCGTGGATGCCGTCACGATGGCAGTTGATGCAGCATCTGGCTGGATTCTCGACGAGATGGAAGACGGACACGCAATCCCATCCGCGAGCCGTATGCAGGACGTAAAGCCTAGCAGCAAGGACGGGTTTGTGAGCATAATCGTGCTCGATATGGATGCCTATGCCGAGAAATACGGCAATAAGGCCATCCGTAAGAATGTTACCATCCCTGCGTGGCTAAACACGTTCGCTGAGACGCACAACGTCAATTTCTCGCAGGTACTTCAGAATGCTCTGTCGGAAATGTATCAGGATACTGCAAAGTAAGTTATGGCTTGTGGCATAAGTCTTTAGGTATACCAGTCAAAAAAACGAAAAGGGGTTGTTGCAGTTAGGGTTTTTCGTTGCTGCGCAGCCCTCTTTTAGTGCCGTGAATACGAATTTCGCTATTCGGGACAGGTTACGCGCTAAAATACCGAAAAATGGGCACAGAAAACTAGACGGCCCGCGAGATCGTCTTTTTTTCTATGCCCATTTTCATTTATTTGGTCGGTTCTACGCTGCCGCTTTCACTGGTATGCGATGCCGACCTGCCGTTTTGTGCTGGAGCTTGCGGCGCAGGCGCTTGAGATGGTGCAGCTGGATGCTATCCCAATGCGGAATGCTGATATAGAAGTCCTTCTCGGCTTGCGTGAAAAATGTGGGGAATTTTGCGATGAGCTTTTCCTTGCGTTTCTCGACGGCTTTCTTCCAGACGAACTTGTACTTGTTGGCAAAGGATTCAATCTTCGTGCCGTCGATAAATATGTCGTCCATGGAAACGGCACCGATTTTCCCAAGGAATATCCCCATTTGCGCGAAGATTTCCTTGATGCATGGGCGCAAGTGCTTCGTGATGAATCGCGAGATGGTCGCATGATCCGGGGCGGGCTTTCCTTCCAGTAAATACATGAACTTGATGTTGCTGCGGCAAGCCTCTTCAATTTTCCGTGTCGAAAAGATGCTGTTTGCGTAGGCATAAGAAATGATGGCAAGCATCTGCGCTGGCGACGCCTGATTTCGATTGACATGATGACAATTCTGATACAGAGCCGACAAATCCATTTCTCCAATGCAATAGCGCACCAGGCGGACGGGGTCATCCTTTGGAATCTGAACTTCGACATTTAGCGGGAGCACCCGTTGATATGGTTGCGCTAATGACGTATAATCTAACATAGAATTGTTGTTTATCATATCTCAATTCTACACCAAATCCCGGGCTTTTTACAGTCCGGGATTTTCTGTGTACAAAAGGAGAGGCTGCTGCAAATAACTGCAACAGCCTTTTTCCTTGCCTTGAAAAAGGTGCAGCGCCCCGGGCGATGATATGCCCATGGTGTGTATTTTTGTGGACGAAGGCAAGGCGTGCTGATATAATATATGTAAAGAAAAGATACGTTATATGATGAGAAAAGGAGGGAAGAATATGGCTGAATTTCGTTTGAACAGGACGAACGACGCGGTATTCAAGGCTGTTTTTGAAAAGCATCCGGAGATAACGCTTTCGCTTATAAATGCTTTTTTGGAATATCAGGGAACAGAGCAGATAGCGGATATAGAGATGGTTGATAGAGAGATAGATGGCGACCTACCCGAAGACAAAGAGGCGAGACTGGATATACTTGGGAAAACGAAAGCCGGAGAGAAAGTCAACATAGAAATGCAGGTAAACAACCTGACATCGATGGCAGAAAGGATAGTCTATTACTGGGCGAGAAATTTCACAGACCTGAAAAAGGGAGAGGACTATGACCAATTGGCGAGGACCATATCGATAAATATCCTGGCATATAACATGCTGGACGAGAAGAAATCGCCAAACATGCATAGCTGCTTTGAGATAGTAGATAGGAAAACTGAATGTAAGCTTACTGATAAGCTTGAAATACATATACTGGAACTGAAGAAGCTGAAGCCTCAAAGTGTAAAGGAAATGAATAGGGTAGAGAAGTGGGCGGCATACTTCTCGCAGAGGACGCCTGAGAAGGAACTGGAAGAAATCGCGGAGACGGATCAAGGCATACAGGCGGCTATGGAGGTGGACGACATGTTTACAAAGGATGAAAAGGCGAGAAGGGTTTATGAG
>OMZT01000139.1 GCA_900315615.1 uncultured Veillonellaceae bacterium
GCACCTATGAGGCGCGCCCTCTCCTTCATGCCAAGAAGCCCATAATGCGGCTCCGTACGCATCTCATCATCAGACTCCGGCTCTATATCCTCCGTCTCTTCATCCGCGATCTTCTGCTCAAGGCTGTCTGGATCAAATCCTTTACCCGCATCCGTCACGAGTATGGATACAGCAGCGTCATTGAACAGCACGCGGACCTTTGCCTCTCTCACACCTGCATGCTTATGGACGTTGCTTAAAGCCTCCTGCACGATACGGAAAAGCCCGACTTCAACGTACTTCGACAGCTTAGGCTCATTACCAGACACAGATATCTGCGCGTCGAGCACATCACGCTCATGCAGCTTTGCGACCAGCTGATTGAGTGCAGGAGCAAGCCCCAAATCATCGAGTGACATAGGACGCATATCGAAGATCACCTGACGTATCTCCTTCAGGCAGTCACGTATCTGTCCCCTGAGCTCCTGAAGGCCATGCTTCGCCTCATCCGGATCTATATCTATCGTCTTTTCGATGATGGACGATTGGAAAATGAGGTTCGCTATATCCTGCGCCGCCCCATCATGAAGCTCACGCGACACCCTGAGGCGCTCATCCTCCTGCGCCTTTATCATCGCGGCACCGAGGTTATGGTTCTTCTGTGCGGACTCCAGCTGCCACATCACGCCAGAAAGCTGCTTGCCCAAAAAACCCAGCACGGAGCCGATGGCCATCGTCAGACTCTCCGCCTTCTCCAGCGTATGCTTGAGGTTCCTCAGCCTCAGCTCCAGCTGATCTCTCTGCTGACGCAGTACATGCTCCTTCTCCCGCGCGACGTTCAGGTCTATCTGCACATCCTTGACGCGCTCGTAGCACTCCTTTATCTTATCCTCCGAATAATCGGCGAAATTGCTGCTCACGCGTACCAGATTCTGCTTCTGCTCCTGTTCCTCTGCAGTAAGCTTATCCACACGCTCAATGGTCTCTGCTGCAATCTTCTTTATTTCCTTGAGCTCGCGGCGGCTCGTTTCAACCTCATTGCGGACGCTCTCATATATGTCATATATCTGCGACTTATTATTTTCTATATTGTCTACCGTGTCATGCAGTATCTTGTTGAGCGCTTTGGCACTCATAGTATCGACATCCGGTATCTCTCTCCGTATCGCTCCCACTCAGTGCACCCCAATCCTTACCGAGACCGTCACTTCTTCAACCCAGCCATCCTGAGAATCACGATGAGCAGCAAGGCACCGATAGCCGCGCACAGACCCTTCACATTGAAGAACGAAGACTCATCGCCCATCACGAAAAGCAGCACGAACACTATGGCTAATACTATGAGGGCACTGGAGAATATACCCATGAAATTTCTCATCGCTGACCTCCAACTGCTTTTTTTCCAATTCATTATTATATTCTCTTTTCCCTTGATATGCAATATCCTCTTGATTTTATACACAAAAAAAAGTAAAATAGAATGGTATCTAAATCAAAAAGGTGGTTTGTCTAATGAGTATTTTCAGCAGGTTCCTGCCGAAGAAAAAGAAGCCGGGACCGATTCCAAATAACGTACCTAAAGAGAAGAAGAACATCCGCAAGACCTTTGAGGTGTACTGTCATGCACATCATGGCACGTCCGGAAAGCTTTGCCCGAAGTGCACAGCACTCCTTGCGACGGCCATGACGCATATCGACCGCTGCCCATACGGTATCACGAAGCCGATATGTGACCGCTGCGACAGGCCGTGCTTCGGCGCCGCAGCTACGCGTGACTTCCGACATATCATGGGCACCACGCAGAAGCGCATGCTGCTGCGCCACCCTATGCAGGCCGTGAAGCACAAGCTCGCCAGCATGGGCGTCGACTACGCACAGTACGAAAAGGGACGCCGCGAGCAGAAGAAGGCCGAAGCGCGTGAGAAAGCCGCAAAAGCGCGTGCAAAGAAAGAGCATAAATAATACGCAAGCTAAAAGGACCGCTGCACTGCAGTGGTCCTTTTCTATTGGGGTCATGCCTTAAATGTCCTATCGAACTGCGTAATCCACTTATGCTCCAAATGGTCCCATGTCCTCACATCGATATGATCCTTATACACGTAGAACGAATTTGTCCAATTGCGATCGCGGTCAAGGTCGGTGTTATGTATATCGGTCACATGCCCGTTGAACGCATTGATATCGTTATCTGCGAAGCTCTCATTCGTCGGAGGCGTATGCGTATGGCCGGATATCCACAGGCGCACCTGTCTGTTCTCACCAAGTATCCGCTCGATCTCATCGGCAGGCATCGCCGCGGTTCTCGGCGTATTGATCTTTTTCTTATACGACAGCAGCGTATCCATCAATGGGCCATGGAAGAAAACGAGTGTCGGCTTATCCGCATTCATCTTCAAGTCCGTCTTGAACCACTCAAGCTGCTCCGTCCCGAGCTCTACCGGCAGCGGGCCTTCCGTCGAGAGGAACACCATGTGCCAGCCGCCTATATCCTTCGAGTACCATAGGCTCGAAAGCCCCCAGAAGCTCTTGAACTTCTCGAGCTTCACCCGCTGTATCTCTGGTGTCGATACCACGAGCTTTCCGGCAGAGGATTTTTCATCCAGGTAGCGGAACTCATGATTGCCCGTCACAGGGATGATCGGCTGCCTGATACGGTCGAAATACGACTTTATGAAATCATACTCCTTCTGTACGGCGGTCTCTGCCACGATATCGCCCGTCAGTACGACTGCTCCGACATCTGTCCAGCTGCCTATCTCATCAATAGTAGCTATCTTCCGCTTTATGATACGCTCCTGCTCTGATTTACCCGGATGCTTATTCGTCTTCACCGGAAGATGTGCATCACTCACCACGACGAAACGGAAATAATCCTTCCCATCGGCCTGCACCCTGTCAAGATTCCAGCCACCGACGTACATCGCACCGATGAAAAGACCGAGTCCCTTCAGAAATTCCCTACGCTTCATAGTCCCACTCCCCTGTCTAGAAAAGGCATGGTGCCCCAAACGGCAGCCATGCCCCCTCAAACGCCCTAAGGCGCCCTATTGATATACTCAGACCTTGAACCTATCAACCTGCTCCGTAAGGCGTTTTGAATCCTCCTGAAACTGATTGACATTACCAAGGATCTTTGATGTATGCTCTGCCATGTTCGTGACCTTCTCTGCCACGGACGTGTTTCCGGTTGCGCTTTCCTGCGTTGCCTGTGCGATCTGATTCAGGGAGTTTACGACCTCGTTCATCGCTTCAGAAATCTCATTTGCCAAGCGCTGGCTCTGCTTCGCGATCTGGTTGAAGTAAGCCGCATCCTTCTGATACTGGTCAACGGTCTCTCCCATGCCCCTGTAGTCCTTATTGACCGTACCATCAATGAACTGCAATACGCCGAATGACCTGTCGGACAGGTTCTTGACCGCCTCTGTGACCTGACCTGTGAGCTCCTGTATCTTTCCTGCCGTCTCAGTCGTCTGCTCTGCAAGCTTTCCGACCTCATCTGCGACAACGGAGAATCCTCTGCCTGCCTCTCCGGCACGCGCGGCCTCTATGGACGCATTGAGTGAAAGCAGGTTCGTCTGCTCCGCAATTGCGGTAATAGAGCCCGCCAGCTCCTGTATCTTCTCTACGACCTCGGCGCTCTTTATAGCACTTTCAAGCTGAGTCTTCGTCTCGCCATACATCTGCTCGGAAGCCTCGATAGACTTCTGCGTGCTTGCCTTGAGCTCCTCTGTATGCTTGCTGATCTCTTGTGTATACTCCGCAGCCTTCACTGCCGCCTGCGCAGATGTCTCGACCTTCTCACGCATCTGCTCGGAGAGATTCTTCATATTCTCTGTCGAAGCAGCCGTCTGCTGCATACCTGCCGCCATCTCCTCGGATACCGCAGACATATCCTGCGTATGTTCATTCAGGCGATTGATAGAAGCCTGCACATCATCGACCATCTTCACGGAGTTATCCGCCTCGTTGCGCACCTCTTTCAGCACGCCACGCAGATTCTCCTGCATCATCTTCAGGTTCATAGCCATGTGACCGATCTCGTCGTTGCGGTTTGCGATCGCATCAGCGCCATTAGCGGTGAGATCGCCGTTCGCGATCTTCTCGAGCTCGTTGCGTGCAATGGCCAATGGATTGGAGATATCACGCGAAATCAATACCGCTACAAGGCAGCCCATCACCATACCGAAGATGACGATGAAGATATACACCTTCAACGAAGCTGAGTATGACGCATTGTTCTCAGCGAACAGCTCCTTGCCTTCGAGCACGTTATCCGGCGTTATCTCGGCGAGGTCGCTCGAGATGACCTTCACGGCCGTGACGTCCTTGTACAGCTTCTGCATGCTGGACGCATCCTCGCTAAGCCCCTGCGCATCCTTTATCGCAGATTTCGCTTCGCCTATATGACCCTTGAGCGCCTGAATATTCTTTTGCATGCGCTCATTCTTCACGATCTTTTCGAGATTCTCAGCATCGCTCTCTATACCATCGAGACTCTTATCCATGTCCTTCAGGAGCGTGCCGCGGTCAAGCGTGCTGGCATCCCCGAGCAGCACATAGGCTGAGTTCACATCGATACTGCGATACTTGGCATTTGCATCGGTTATATACCGCGACGCCATCAAGTTCGTATTGTACAGGTTATCTATCGCGCCCTTGGAACGGTTGTTGTAGTATACGCCGACAGCCGCGATGACGCAGATGATGATCTGCATGACGATGGTCAGGCAGAGTATCTTCTTTCTTACATCAAGATTTGAAAACATATCCGTCCGACCCCCTTACTTAAACTGCGCCACGTTATCTTTGTCGACAACCTTGAACGGGATGACCTGTCCCTCGGTCGGCTTGCTGCCCTTCATGATCTGGCTCACGAGATCAAATGCCGCGTCAGCCTGCCCTTTGACATCCTGCCAGACCGTCATCAACATAGTACCTTCTCCTATAGCATCGAGTGCGCCGCCCTTGGCGTCTACGCCCGTCACGATGACACCTGTGCGCCCTGCCGACTTCAACGCGCGAAGTGCACCCGTCGCCATCTCATCATTTCCGCAGACGATAGCATCGATCTTCGGATACAGCTTCAGCCATACGGCTGTAATCTTCATGGCCTCAGACTTGGAGTAGTCTCCATCTTGCTTGTCAAGCAATGTGATATCCGAACGCTGGTCAAGGCATGCTTCCTTGAACCCCTCGAAGCGCTTCTGTGCACCAGACTGGTCAGCTGGACCCTGCAGATAGAGCACATTCGCACCCTGCGGCAGCACGGCCTTCAGGCGCTCGCCCTGAAGCCTTCCGGCTTCCTTCTCATCTGATAGTACAGACAGCGACTTCGTACCCTCAACACTACGGTTCAGGGCAATAACAGGTATACCCGCATCCTCAGCACGTTTCACCGTAGGTGCAAGCCTTTCACTGTCCACAGCCAGAAGCACGATTGCCTTTGCGCCGCCATCAATAGCCGCATTCAGCTGATCTATCTGTGCTGAGATGTCATTATGGGCATCCTGGTAATCCACATTTATGCCCTCGGCATTAGCACGCGCCTGGAACTCAGCCTTCAGCTTCTTACCCGTCGACGATCCATCGTTATAATTCAGATAGGCTACCTTGCCTCCACTGCCGGATCCGCCGCATCCAGCGGCCACAACACATATAGCCACGAATACCGCAGACAGAAGCAGCGTCATAAACTTGCGCCATTTCCTCATTCAGAACCCTCCTCTTATATAGAATTCAATCCCATACACCCCGTTGTCAGGACTCTCATATGTTCCTGATCATCTTTATCCGTGGATGACATCCGTATACTCTGGGAAGTCACGGAGCCTGTCGACTGGTGCAAATCCGACCGCGCCAGTGAACCTGCCCTTCTCCCAGGACGGCTTCGTCGACCAGAACATCTCGGCATTATCTGTGCCATTGTTTGCAGTCACCTGGTACTCATCGAGCACAGGAACGAACGTGCCGTCTGGTCCCATCTCCGCAGCGAATTCCGTATAGATACGTATGTACTGTGCCTTCGGGAGAGAGGAAATATCGATATGCTGTGTTCCATCCTGCAGCGTCACCGTCATGCTTCCCTTAGCAGTAGAAGCATCATCTGACACCTCGATCGTCGCCTTGATGGACGATGTGCGCGGGATATGCGTCTTCGCACAGAAATGAGTGAAGTTCCAATACTTTTTCTGGGTCTTATACTCCGTCTTATATATCGCAGGATGTCTCCACTCCGTCGTATGCGTGCCGACGGTCAGTATATCGTGGAAATCCAGCCATACGGCGAGATCCTTAGCCTCTGGGCCCTTTTCCTCCGGCTGCTCATAGACCTTCT
Source organism: uncultured Veillonellaceae bacterium (assembly GCA_900315615.1). Lineage (GTDB taxonomy): Bacteria > Bacillota > Negativicutes > Selenomonadales > Selenomonadaceae > RUG114. Next base: position 6,314 of record OMZT01000139.1, read on the forward strand.
TGTTCTCCTCCCCGGTCAGATGTGTCTTATAAAAACGCACTTGCCTTATCGCACCTGGCAAATGAGTGAAATATTTCGGTCTTCCGAGCTCTGGGATGACATGCCCTATATACGAATACCCAACGAAGATTGGCTCCGTCTCCCACTGGCGCAATACATCTTTAGGAGATATTGCACCCACATGTGCTACGTTTTCTCCATTAAGGTATGAATCTCCTCCTTTTTTTTTATCAAAAGTCATAGTATATTGCGCCCATTTTCCTATTTGTGCGTTACCACCCTGCCAGGAATACTCCGTGATATCATGGCAGGTACCCCACTTCAGGCCTCCGACACGCTCAACGACCATGCGCATCATATACGTAGCGCCCCAGCCAACGGACTTGCCGCGCACCATCAGCGGATTATGGCTCATCTCCTCAGGCTTCGCGAGGCGGTCGATACGCGCCCACACCATGCCGCAGAATCCATCCGGTGCCAAAAGCGACTTATCCGCCGGTATCTCGATATAGTCGCCATAGTCCTCGAGCACGACATCTACATTGCCGTCTTTATCCGTGATGACCTTCGGCGAACCATGCAAAAGAGCCGTATGGCCACAGCCGGACTTATCCATGACACGCGGTATAACGCGGATACCGCCCTCTATCGTGATCTCTTTCGGCAGTGAATCTGCGATACTCACCTGATAAGAGCCGCCATGCGTCACCTTATAGCAGAAATCTATACGGCGCTTCTCATGTCCGCGGAAGTATATGCTCTTCGCCTCGACGACCTTCTGATCGATGCAGAAAGGCACCTCTGCGAGAAGATCGCGTCCGAAGTTATTCGTGGCTTCAATGCTCGCGATGATGCAGTCCGCCTGTGCGCCCGTGCCACGATTGACATCCATATAGTTATACGTGATCTCTGGCGGCTCGAACACATCTATCTCTGTCGAAGCGCCTGCTGCCGACACCTTGTGCCTGCCAGAGCCCTTCGCCGTATAGATGGCCTCCACCTCGCGGGACTCGTTCGGGTGCAGCAGCACGACCTGGCTGTCAGAGCCGCGGCCGAACAGATTCAGCTTGTAGTCACGGCCATTATCGTTCACCGTCATCACGGCCTCTGCCACGCCCGTGCCATAGTTCTTGGCGACGGCACGTATCTCGACATGACCGTCATTATCCATGCGGCGCAGCATAGCACCCGTGAAGTCCACATGCGGCTCATCATGTGTCATCACGATCGTATCTACAAGCTTATCCTCTCCGCCCTCAGGGTCGAATCCATAGAGCTTGTAGCTGATCTCGTTATTTGTCACGTCAAGCACGCCATAGTTGCTGCGCCCCGTCGCCGTCACCTCTGGGAACTCAGCCAGCAGCCTCTTGCCGCCATCAGCCGGCGTATACTCAGCCTCCGGATCCTGCGTACTGCCCTCACATGCGTACACCGTGCGCGCGCCGACCTCTGGGTTGATAGATACGGCCTGGATATAGTAATGCAGATGGCCGCCGCAGACGAGATCGACATGCATCTTCTCCGCTATGGGAGCTATATAGCGGTTATTGAAATCATCCGTGTACGGATGGTGCAGCATGATGATGCGCCATTTTGCATTTTTCGCAGATGGGCTGGCTAAGTCCTCCTTCACCCAGTCGAGAGTCTCGTGGATACGCTTCAGCGTCTGTGCATCCGGCTCCACGCCAGAGTTTTTCGCATTCATCTCGAAGA
>OMZT01000009.1 GCA_900315615.1 uncultured Veillonellaceae bacterium
GCTGCGGCTAGTGAGGAGCTGACAGCAAGTGCATCAGAGGTTGCTAAGAGTGTAAAGGCTGTTGCAGGTGATACTGTTGGAATGGCGCAAGGTGCAGAGGATCAGTCAGCAAAGCTTGATTCTGTAGCGTCCCAGACTGAGAATATGAATGCGGATATGGAGAAACTGCATGCTGGGTCTCAGACGATGAAGTCTGCGGCTCAAGACAGCCGTGCAGGTGCATCTGCTGGGCATCAGGCATCTGAAGATGCTGTTCATTCGATCAACAGTCTTTCTGAGCAGATGGAGAAGACATCAAAGGTTATTTCGACACTGGGAGAGCGCTCTAAGGAGATCGGTCAGATTGTAGATACGATATCAGCAATCTCAGATCAGACAAACCTCTTGGCCTTGAATGCCGCTATAGAGGCGGCAAGGGCAGGCGAAGCAGGCCGCGGATTCTCAGTCGTTGCTGATAGCGTCAGGAAGCTTGCAGAGCAGTCATCAGAGGCCTCTGCAAATATCTCTAAGCTGATTGTCACGGTTCAGCAGGATGCGGATAAGGCAGTTGAAACGATGCGGCAGGGTATGGATACATTTGCAGCTACATCTAAGACGGTCAATGATGCAAGCGGATCGTTTGACAAGATAGATAGTCTCGTAGCTGATCTATATGATAATATACAGGTATCACTCGCTAGGATAGATAAGGCTACAGAGGGAAGCCAGTCCGTGCTAGAAGCTGTTGAGCGTATACGCGAGATAAGCAATAAGACGACCGAAACGGCAAATGATGTATCTCGTTCCACAGAGCAGCAAGCTAGTATCCTGCAGGATATTTCTCAGGCTAGTAATTCACTTGCCGAGATGGCTCAGAATCTCCAGACAGGCGTAGAGAGATTCAGGATTTAACTGATCTAAGATATAGGAAACCCGTCTTGCGTTCAGCAAAACGGGTTTTTCTTATTTACAGTTAGTCAATAAATATCAATTGACTCCCGTATATATAAGCTTGATGCTTACAAAGAATATCGCTGCAGCGAGAATAGTCAATATAGTTCTGGATTTTGTCTTGCGTGACAGTCGCGCGCCTATCTGTGCGCCGATTGTTGCGCCTATGCCGATACATATTGCAGGAAGCCAGACTACGTGGCTTAGCATGACATGTGACACGACACCGACAAATGATGAACATGCGAGAACGAACTGTGATGTTGCTGTTGCGATATGTACTGGAAAGCCAAGAAGATAGATCATAACAGGAACGTGTACTATGCCGCCGCCAATCCCAAATATACTAGAGAGAAATCCAACCATGAGGCTGCAAACTATACCGAGCGGTTTGTTGTAGTGGAAGTCCTTGTCGATGACAAGCGTATTCTCAGGTGCTTTTTTGCATGTGTTCCATGTCATTATGCATCCCATGCAGAAAAGGAAGCAGCCAAACCAGAAATCGAGGGATTTTGCATTGAATGTACTGGCGATATATGAACCCAAGAATGCGCCGGGAAGCGTGGCTAAAGCGAATGGGACCGCGACATCGAAGAAAACGCGTTTTTGGCGGATATAGGCTGTAACTCCAGACACTGCGTTCATGAGAACAACGAACAATGAAGTGCCAACGATTTGTGGAGCCGAATGGAAATACGGATATATACCGCCATCAGACATGAAAAGTATGAATACGGGTACTAAAACTAATCCTCCACCGATTCCTACGATGGTTCCGAAGACACCAACAGCAGCTCCAAGGATCAGGAAAACGATATATGCCATGACGAAAACTCCTTTTTGTGAAATTCCCTCTCATTATACACCAGCGTAAATCCTATTGGAAGGGCTGGGGAAGATGTGAAGGACATAAAGGGCAAGTCAAAGATGGCATAGACAAAAAATGCCAGCACGACATGCTGATGCAAAGCCGTGCTGGCAATCTGTTACATTAAATAACGGATATATACATATACTGTCGAAATGATTATCGTCAGTATCATGATTGGGAAACCTAGTACAAAATATTTTATGAAAGTGATCTTTACGCCGCGCTCCATTGCAAGACCTGCTACTATGAGGTTTGCAGATGCCCCGACAAGTGTGCCATTGCCTCCTAGACATGCACCGAGAGCCAAGCTCCACCATATCGGTTCTAGATTTGCGATTCCCATGGCACCCATATCATTTATAAGAGGTATCATCGTCGCAACGAATGGGATGTTATCCAAAACGGAGGATACGATGGCACTGAGCCACAGTACCAACAGCGAGGTACTTGTAACGTTACCGCCTGTCAATTCGATGGCTTTTTGGGCTAGCATTCCAATGATACCCGTTTCTATGAGGCCGCCTACAGCGATGAACAGACCTACGAAGAAAAATATAGTAGCCCATTCAACAGACTTCATCGTCGTCTCAACGAGATGGACACTGCCACCGGCGAGAAGAAGTAGCAGAAAACCACCGGTAAGTGCAATGAGAGATGATTCTATATGCGTCAGGGAATGTGTAAAAAATCCCAATAATGTGAGCCCCAGGACGAAAAGCGAGCGATGCAGCAAACTCCTATTTTTTATAGATGCTTTTTCGTCAAGTTCCATGATTTCCTGCTGAAGCTCCGGCTTGGTGTGAAGGCTCTTGCGGTAGATGAATTCGATAATGAATATGACAATGATCAGATTAATGATTGCTATAGGGGCAAGATTCTCTATAAATGCCATAAATGTGAGTTCTTTTGCGGCACTGCCGATCATGATGTTAGGCGGATCGCCAATCAATGTTGCGGTGCCTCCGATGTTCGAGGCAATAATCTGCGTCAGAAGAAATGGAGCCGGTTTGAGATGGAGTTTTTGTGTTATTGAGAACGTTACTGGAACCATCAGGAGCACCGTCGTCACGTTATCAAGGAAACCGGAGAAGACGGCAGTGATCAATGCCAGATAAATGAGTATGCGTTTAGGCTCTGCTTTAGCGACCTTTGCCGCTTTGATAGCGACATAGTCAAAGACACCAGTGTGGCTAGTGACACCGACAAGTACCATCATGCCTATAAGTAGTCCGAGAGTGTTGAAATCAATATGGGATATTGCTTGAGTCTGGCTTAGTATCCCCATAAGGATCATTGCTATTGCTCCAAGCATAGCTGCAACGGTACGATGTATCTTTTCTGAAACGATCACCGCGTACATGAGTACGAATATACTTGCTGCTACAACTGCCATTTTATACCGCCTCCATTTCTAAAAAAGGCGAAGCCGCATTAGAGTGGACTCCGCCGAATATTCCTATGAAAAATATATCATAAGATTATGATAAGCGTCAAGAATTTGTTTGATGATTATGCATGGTTTGCTAAGACTTTGACTTAGTGTAAAATAGTTCTCGGTGATGGGGTTGCAAAATAAATAAGAGGCCTGTATCCTATAAAGAACAAAAAACAACAGGATTACA
>OMZT01000132.1 GCA_900315615.1 uncultured Veillonellaceae bacterium
GTCTCTGCCGGCTTGTCAGCAGCAGCTGACTTATCAGTGTCATCCTTTGCCGCTTCCTTCACTTCCGGCTTAGCCGCTGCAGTCACTTGTGCTGGAGCTGGCTGAACTGGTTGTTGAACCGGGGTTTGTACAGGTGCCTTCTTCGGAGGTTCCTGTATAGACTCACTAAGCGAAGAGGTTGCACTCTTAAACTCATTCAGCGTCTTACCAACAGCCCTTCCTATTTCTGGCAATTTACCTGGGCCAAATACGACCAGACCTATTATAAGAATAAGGATAAGTTCTGGAACACCGATGCCAAACATATTTCTTCCTCCTGTAATATATAATAATCCATACGGGAAATCTATGATTTCCTATCAGCTATATAATCAGCTATCCTAATATAAGAATTGGCTATTTTCTCCGACATATCATCTGGAAGAGCAGCCTTTGCATCTGCGATATATTCGGATGCTTTACGCTTTGCCATCATAATACCATCTGACGCCTTGACTATGTCTATAGCACGTTTCACATCGTCCATCGTCATATCCCTGTTTGTCACGATTGTACGGAGCTCATCGCTATCCGGACTCGTTTCCAATGCTCGTATAACAGGAAGCGTGACGATTCCTTCGTGTATATCATTCCCTGCGGGCTTGCCAATGGTCTTCTTATCGGATGTTATATCTAGTAGATCATCCGTTATCTGGAAAGCCATGCCTATATCATAGCCATATGTCTTCAAAGCATCGATATACCTTTGCTCTAGCCCAGCCACCAATGCCCCGAGCTCACAACAGGCAGCAAGAAAATTAGCTGTTTTCCTCGCTATACGCTCATAATACTCAGGAATATCACATGATGCCTTATATACCTCACGATTCTGTATGATCTCGCCAATGGAAAGATCGCAGATAAGCCCTGCAAGTATCGCAGCCACCTTGTCACCATATCCTTCTTCAGCTACAAGCGAAAAAGCCTTAGCGAATATATAGTCCCCTGACAAAACGGCTGTCTGGTTCCCCCACTTGTAATTAGCGGTAGGCGTGCCACGCCTTGTATCAGCATGGTCGATAACATCATCATGTACGAGAGATGCCATATGTATCAATTCCAACGCCGTAGCAAGTGGCATGGCCTTCTCTCTATTGAAGTCCGCGCCTGTATGTACTGCAAGCAAAAAAAGAGCTGGCCTAAGCCTTTTGCCGCCAGATTTCACTAAATGCGTACCAATGTCGGTAATAAGGCGCTCATGAGACGATACGGCCGCAATGAGCTCACCTTCAAGTACATCCAAGTCCTTTCTAATAACATTGAAAGTCTTATTTTGAAACAGCAATATAATCACCTGCAAACAATTTACCTTCACATTGAACTACTTTACCATAAAAAAGCGGAAATGTACAGGCAAAAAAAAAGACAGACAGTTTATCGCTGTTTGCCTTTTCAAAGTTCAATCAGTTCATATCTATATGATGTAATTCTGTTTCATGCAGTATAGAATCGCGGCGTTCCTTTGCTGCAGCGAAATATTCATATATGGCTTTCCTATCCCGCCTGCTGATCATATCAATGACCTCTCCTAGTATATCCTGCATGTCTCTTAGATGCTGGCATATCGCATCGGGATTTGTCATACATATATCAGCCCACATATCAGAATTCGATGATGCAATGCGCGTAGTGTCCTTAAATCCACCACCTGCCAGCTTCAAGCAAGACTCCATATCTCCAGCGCTGCGATTCAGTAAGGTCACGAGTGCCGCAGCCGTAACATGAGGTACATGGCTGATGATTGATGCACATCTGTCATGTTTCTGTATATCAAGTGTAACGAATGTCGCCTCAGTGAATTTGAGCACAGACATGAGCTTTTCATGGGCGGAAAGCGGGGCCCCTGTGTCTTCAACTATTACATACGCTTTGCCCTTGAACAGATCCGCCTTAGCAGCTTGCACGCCGCTTTTTTCCCTTCCGGTCATAGGATGGCCAGCGATATAATATATATCATCGGGTAAAATTTTCTGCAGATGCTCCCACAGATAATGCTTTGTGCTGCCTGCATCTGTCAGTATCGTACCAGGTCTTAGATATGGCAACAGCTTTTCAACCATTGGCATCATCTGCAGTACAGGTGTAGACAGAAAGACTATATCAGCATCGCGGACAACGCTCTCAATATCAGATGAAGCATAATCGACTGCTCCTCGTTCTAATGCCTTATCCATAGATGCTTGCGTGCGGCATTGCCCAGTGATGTAGATATGATTCCCCATTTTCTGTTTCAAGCATAAGCCCAGGGAACCTCCTATCAATCCAACGCCAATGATAGCAAGTTTGATCTCTGGTTTAGACTGCGCGTGCATTACGGTACACCTCACTCACGTCCCATCAGATTCGCAATCTGACGAACCTTATCCATCGTAGCATTGAAGTTCTTTGGCGTCAGAGACTGGCTGCCATCCGAAAGTGCGACTTCTGGATGCGGATGCACCTCTATGATAAGTCCATCCGCTCCAGCAGCGATTGCGGCGCAGGACATCGGCTGCACCATCTGCCAGCGACCCGTACCATGACTTGGATCCACAACGATAGGCAGATGTGAAAGCTCTTTTACAGCCGCCACTGCACTGAGATCGAGTGTATTACGCGTAAATGTCTCATATGTACGTATCCCACGCTCGCAAAGGACGATGTTCATATTGCCCTCAGACGCGATATACTCTGCCGCATTAAGCCATTCGCTGATCGTAGCACAAAGTCCGCGCTTAAGCAAAACAGGTTTCTTAGAACGGCCTACCTCTTTCAGAAGCTGGAAGTTTTGCATATTACGTGCACCGATCTGAAACATATCCGCATATTTTGCGATAAGGTCAATATCATTCTGATTTACGATTTCGGTTACGACCTTCAAGCCGTATGCATCTCCGGCCTTACGGAGCAGCTTCAATCCCTCTTCTGCAAGTCCTTGGAAATCATAGGGAGAAGTACGCGGCTTGAATGCACCGCCCCTAAGGAACTGCGCGCCGCCATCTTTAACACATTTCGCAGCTTCCATAAGCTGCTCCTCACTCTCCACCGCACATGGGCCTGCCATGACCGTAAGATGTCCCGCACCTATCTTCACACCGTCAACATCAACAACGCTGTCCTGTGGATGAAATTCACGGCTGACGAGCTTGTATTTCTCCGTAATCCGCACGCTCTTCTCAACACCAGGAAGCATATTCACCTCAAGCTGGCTTATCTGCTTCTTATCGCCAATAACTCCAACTATAGTACGCTCCTCTCCTTTAGAAAGGTGGCAGCGCAATCCTCTGGACTCTACTGCATTTTCTACGCGCTTCAAATCTTCATCTGTAGATGACGGGCTCATGACTATAATCATAATTAATTGCCTCCCTATGACAAAATAAAACCTCTAACAAAAAAGCTCGCCCCTGAATACAGGGACGAGCTGTGCTCGCGGTACCACCCTGCTTGCTAGAAAGGCAAGCCACTCTATAGGACACTATCATGTCCTTGTTCATGATAACGGGAACGTCCGGCGAAGCCTACAAGATAATCCTTCAGCCTGCTGCTCAGGAGTGTATTTCGCGATTTCACCATGCCATGTCGCACCACACCATAGCTCTCTGAAAAGTCTCCACCGCTACTTCTCTCGGTCATTGCATTTGCTCTTATTGGAATGTATATTAACATGTTTACACTTTTTTGTCAACAATAAAATTCCCATA
>OMZT01000007.1 GCA_900315615.1 uncultured Veillonellaceae bacterium
TAGACGGATTGAGGAAGTCGATTAGACGCTACTACCTCTGCAATACCGAACTACAAGCCCCCGGCTTTAGCCGTGGGGTGACTGACGGGTGAGATTGCAGGTGTCTGATATGGCGATGTAAATGTCGTATCAATTGCCATGACGGCAGCTGGTGTGATATACTTCTCTTGACGATATGGGGGTGGGACGATTGAAGATGATGAAATGTTGTTTTGCAGCCTTTTTTGCATTCCTGCTGCTGATGGTATCTGCTTCAGCGGAGGCCGCAGGAAACGTTCAGGACATAGATTTTACATGCAAGGGCATCAGCCTCGGTATGCGTGAGGCCGATATAAAGGATGCGTTTGGAAAAGAGCTTTTTTCAGAAGAACGCATGGTGATGGGCATCTATATGCGGTATATGACCTATGATAAGGGGTATACCATAGGCGTCGCGGTGCGTACGGGCAAGGTGCTCGATATCGTGATCAAAGATAAGGACTATGTTGCGCGCGATGGCGTGAAGTATGGTGCTACCGCATGGAAAATCGAGCAGACATATGGCAAGGCAAACCGTACATTCATAGATGGCGGCAAGGCTTATATATATAAACATCCAGAACATAAGCGCTGGAAATTGCTGCTGCTGATCGATACAATGGACAATTACCTGTTGTCGTGGAGGATTACTGAGCTGCCATTGGATGGTAAGGAAGCCGACGAGATGGAGACGACCGATGATTGGGACAATCCAGGCCTTGAGAACAGGATGCTGGGGGAACTGGAGATCGATATAAGTGCTCTCCCGAAGGATGATGGCGAAGTGAAGCTCCGTATAGGTGGTTGATATGACGGATAGTATAAGGCGTAGCAATAGGGATAGGCTCTTTCGGGGCAGATTGCTTAGATATGCTGGTATCATGCTGGGGTGTTTTATCAGCAGCAGCTCGATAAATCTCTTTCTCGTACCGGCGCACCTGCTTTCTGGCGGTGTGGCAGGCGTCTCTATGATCGTATATTATCTTTCAGGATGGCCAATCGGCTTACAGATGCTGCTTTTGAACTTGCCGTTACTTATCGCCGCATGGCGGACATTGGGAAGAGGAGCAACGCTTGATATAGCGTTCGGCACGATATTCTTTTCTATATGCGTCGATATGATGAAATTCCTGCAGGCGGCAGCACCAGTAGATGATGTTATGCTCGCAGCTATATTCGGCGGCGTATTCAACGGTATAGGATATGGGCTTATATTCCGTATGAATGGCAGTTCGGGCGGATTTGACATCGTAGCAGCCATCGTTAAGAAGTTTTACTCCTTCAATATGGGAGGCGTTATATTCGCCTTCAACTGCATAATCATGCTTTTGTCGGCATTCCTATTCGGCCTTGCCCCGGCTATGTTCACGCTCATATCGATGTTCATGAATTCTGCTGTCACGGACAGGATCATAGCGGGCTTCAATACGCGTAAGGTCGTGCTTATCATATCTGAGCACGTGCCGTTTATCTCAGAGGCGATCATGACGGAGGTACATCGTGGCGTGACGTTCCTTCACGGGCAAGGCGCTTTCACGAGAAAGGAAAGGAACGTGCTGTTCGTCGTCGTGAATCTCACGCAGATAGCGAAGATAAAGCAGATAGCAGAGGCAATAGATCCACAGGCATTTATGATCGTGCTGCCGGCAAGTGAAGTGCTAGGACATGGTTTCTCACTTCCGGGAACGAGGTTTAAGATCATGATAGACCATCCACATACGATAGATTATAAGAAATAATGACTTGATGTAGGGGAGAGGCCATCAAAACGATGGTATCTCCCTTTTCTTAATCTTAATATCATTGAAACGTACATACAAACACGATAAAATGATAGTAAAGAATCGTCATGCATGTTATTGCTGCAATGAGGGGTATTTATCGTGAAAAAGAAGATTTTATGTCTGGCTGTAATGCTGATGCTCCTATGTCAGCCGGCTTTTGCGCAGAAAGTGATCGTAGATGGCGCAGGCGATGATTTGACTGGAGCCATGAAAGATGCGTCGCGCAATGCTGTGGAGCGTGTCGTAGGGACTCTGGTCGATTCGACGACGCTCGTGGGCAATGGAAGAGTGCAGATTGATCGCATATACATGAAATCACAGGGCTTCATAAAGGATATCGACATATTATCTAAGGAAAAGCGCGATGGTTTGATGTATATCCATGCATGTGTGGATGTGGACACAGACCCCGACGCAGAGCTCATGGATAATCTGAAGATGGTCATGATGCTGAATGATCCACGTATAGCCGTTGTTGCACTAAGACAAGAAACAAGCGATAATACGGTCGGTCATGATATGGTGACCGAAACGGCTATGAACGATAAATTGCTCAAGCTGGGATTCACTCATATAGCGGATACGGCAAGCATGTATGAGACATCGGACATCAACATGCTTGGACAAATATTTGACGGTCAGGCAGATGCGAGACTGGCGGCGAGACTGATAGGCACAGATTACCTCGTCTTGGGGCGTGCGAGGACGGAATCACATGTCATTTCATTGCCTGATGGTCATGGCGGATATCAGCCGACGCTTCTTAGCACAGGGAATGCGATCTTGACGGTCAGGATCATACGCCTCGATACTGGTGAGGTTGCGGCTGTGTTTACGACGAATTCGAGGGGCGTCGGCAATAGTGGCGTTATGGCAGAGCGCAAGGCGCTCATAAATGCATCGGTAGACGTGGCAGAAAAGATAGAGCAGAAGTTTCGCCATCTGAGTGCGAGCGTAGATGTGGTTCGCTAATGTTTGCCACGAAGATATGAATGGGAGATGAGGGCGATGCTCAGAAAAATCGTATTTCTGTTCTTCATGTTGCTGTTCTGTACTGGGATGTCCTACACCTCAGCAGAGTGCAAGACACTGCCGACTTTGGGAATGTACCCTTTTAAGAACGATGGTATCATTACCGATGGCTGGGATAGGTCAGACATGGATGCCGTCGATGACTATGCGTACGCGGCACTGGATGATACGGGTCTGTTCACGCTACTATCAAGGACCGATCTCAGACAGGTGGTTGACGAGATCGCATTATCCAATACGGGGTTAGTCGATCCCTCAACAGCCGTACAGACATTCAGGCTGAAGGGAGCACACTATATACTCGCCGGAAATATCATGGGTGTGACGGCTCGCAAATCTAAGACATCCCTTATAGGGGCGGGCACTGACAGGTACAAGGTGACGGCGAATGTATCAATGCGGATAATAAATACTGAAACGGGTGAAGTGATCGCAGCCGCCATCGGCAGCGGGACAGCGAAAAAGACGGTATCGAAGGCACCGCTTGGAATCATCCGCATAGGTGAGGCAGAGGTCGATAAGCAACAGGTGCTAGATGCATTGAAACTGGCAGTAGATAATGCTGCAAAGGGGCAGAATGGGATCGCTCAAAAGCTGAAGCGTGTTAATGGCATTGAAAGGTGATGATGGATATATGAAAAGAACATTCTATATCCTCTGCCTGGTTGCTTGTATCATAATGCCGCCGTCTGTCACATATGCAGATGGATTTATGAATGGTGCATCAAAGCATACGATACTGCTTGCTGAAGTGCAGAGCTACGGTGACTATGAGCTAAAGAGTGAGTATTTTCAGACATTTGCAGATGAGCTTATTGCAGCGATAAGCGAGAAAGGCGAGTTCAAGGCTATCGGACGCAATTTATCCAATATGACGAATGAGGCTGGCAGGCATGATGAAACTGCCACTCCCGAGGATGCTATGATATCAAAGATACATATGGATGCAATCGTGCATGGGCACCAGTTCGATTATGGCTTTGCAGCGGCAAAGCTGATACGCTATGCAGACAAGACCGTTGGGCGCAATCATTTCTATGATGATGACGCCGTAAAAGCCTGGCGCAGCCAGCCAAAGGTACTTTACCATCTGACACCACAGGTGATGGAGGAAGCGCGAAAGATTTCTATGAAATATGGCGTTGAGTATCTTATGTTCGTCAACATGAAAGATGTCGACGTGAGGCTCAAGCATACGATGTTCGCATCGCGTACTGAGCGTGAGACGCGTGGCAAGAAAATGAAGGCATCACTTGACTATTATATCGTAAACATGCAAAGCGGAAGAGTCTATGAGGGACATACCGATAATAAGAAGACCGCACAATTACTGAATCTTGCTATCGTTCAGCTTGGAAAGGGCATGGATGTAGATATGATGCTCAACCAGGTCATGGATACACAGGTCAATGATGTGGTAAATGATCTATATGAGCATGCCCTGCTAGTCTCTAGGTGAGGTGATATAGGTGAAACGTGGTATTCATTTCGGTTGGATGCTATCCATCTGCCTGCTGATTTCGCTAAGCTTTATGGATCCTGAGTGCCAGGCGGATGAGAGGAAGCCTGTGATCATACTGGCAGGCTTTGAAAGCCGCGTTACCTGTATCGATGCCCATATCACAGAGGGGAACATGCTGCCGGTCGTTCGCGAGACGTTATACGAGAAGCTCATTGATACGGGTAAATATACCATCAGGGATATATCGGATGAGACTCAGCATATACAGATGGACGAGAAGAAATTGATGGATGAACTCGGAGAGGGTAGGATATCACCACAGCTAAAAAAGGATGCTGACTTTATCATATATGGCTACTTGACACATATCAGTAACGTGAAGGCGCAGAGCGGTGTGCTCGGCATACGTGGCAAGGATGTCACAGTCAGCCTTGAGCTGACGTTACGAGTGGTTGACGCCAGAACCGGTGTCGTAGTATTTGCAGCAAAGGGAGATGCGAGACGCAAGAGTGAACTGAAGTATAACGTGATATTATCGCGCAATGACAAGGGCTATGAGGATGCCGTGGAGAATGCTTTGCGCATTGCAGCTGTCAATCTTGCAGATGAGATGATAAGGATGTCTTGAGTGGCTTTCAGAAGGGAATGTTTTGTATGACGAGCATGAAGAAGAAACTCTGTGTGCTGCTTACATGTGTCAACATGTTTTCAGTCCTTGCGATGGGAATAGCAAGCGCAGAGGGCAATATTTGGATGAATGAGAATACGGACATCCCTGCCAGCAGGTACAAGAAAGTCGCGGTTTACCCAATCTGCTATCCAGGAGAGACGGATGGTGACTATATGCATGATCCGGAGTATAACGACCTGTTGCTGAAGAGACTCAATAAGCGTGAAAAGGGTATAAACTGGATGGGTTTTTCACCGATGATAGAGGAAAAGGAGCACATACTGCGCGACAATCCGGAGTATGACCGCCTCCTTACGCATTTTCCTACAGAAAAAGACCGTGCTAAGGCAGTATATGATGCAACAGCGGCAGATGGCTATCTGCTGCCGCGTGTACAGCTTGATAAGGTTCGGATAGATCACTCGCCAGAGGTCTGGACGACGGTGAAGATGGAATCATATTATGATATCAGGAACGGCAGGAATGGTGATGAAGATATGGTGCATTATCATTCCTGGTATGAGCCTTATGTGATTTCGGCACACGATAGTGAGCTGCGCATGCTCGATGTCGATTTCACGATGATAGATTGCCGTACGGGAGAGCCGTCACTGACACTTGTAGATTATTATCGCGTATATGACTGCGATAAGAGCCATGCGTTCAAGCAGATATTCAAGAATTTTGCAGGCGATTTCAGCCGGCAGAAAAACGACAAAGTGCAGGAGGTGCCAGCAGGCGCACCAGAACTTGGATTCAAGAATCTTGAATTGCCAGTTGACGCTTCAAATAACGAACTATCTGTGAAGACCATATACTATGCGTACAAGGATACAGCAGGTGACAGGCTGAAAAAGGTCAAGGCGGTATATGAGCCAAGGGATACGCGGTATTATGTCACAGGCAGTATAAAAGCATATGATATGGGAGAGACATGGAACCCGCCGCACGTGACAACGGATACGGTTCTTGATCATACCGATAAGTACGATTGGTATGACAGTGATGGAAAAAAACATACGGCCGAGAAGAAATACTACAGAACCCAGGTCACCGAACATTATGGCTGCTATTCATTTTGGTATCATGTTGCCGCTGACCTGAAAGTAGTCGACTCGCTTACGGGACGGACGGTATTGGAGAATTACTATGAATATACCGACCCGGACCGCTTTGGCAATGCGCTGCGTGGCGTATTCAATGCATTTTATGATGATGTGGATGGCACGCTGGGCAAGAGCGTATGACAAGCCATAGCAGATGAGGGTCATAAGAGATATCCTGATATAGTTTTTTGACTGTATCAGGATATTTTTTTGTAGAATTATAAATTGAGAAGAAAAATTTATAAAATAAGTGGCGAAAAGTGGGGAAATGTGGTTTAATAGTATAAGAGGGTGGTGACAAAGGATGTTGATGGGTGAATATAAGCATGCGCTCGATGCAAAGGGGCGTGTAATACTGCCCGCTGACTTTCGTAGGGAAGTCGGAGAGTCCTTTGTCATTACGAAAGGGCTTGATACCTGTTTGTTCCTGTACAGCGAGGAAGAATGGGAATCTCTTGCCGCGAAGCTCAAGGCATTGCCGCTTGCGAAACCTGAAGCGCGCGCTGTGGTGAGATTCTTCTTCGCAGGAGCGCGTACACTGGAATGTGACAGGCAGGGAAGGTTCCTGATTCCCGCAGGTCTACGCAAATATGCAGGCCTTAAAAAGAATATCGTCCTTGCCGGCATAGATAATCGTGTCGAAGTATGGGATGAGGATGCATGGAAGAAGTACGATGAAGAGATTACGCCATCTTTGGCAGAGATTGCCGGGACTTTGGCAGAGTTTGGGATTTGAGGCGGGCTTATGGAGTTTCATCATGTCAGTGTGATGCTTGAGGAAGCTGTCAGCGGTCTTGTGAAAAATCCTGATGGCGTGTATGTCGACTGCACACTTGGAGGTGCAGGCCACTCAGCGAAGATCGTGAGTATGCTGTCACGTGCAGGGCGTCTGATAGGTATAGATCAGGATGAAGCTGCGATAGCGACTGCCAGAGAGCGATTGACTGGCGCGGATTGCCGTGTAGACATAGTGAGGTCGAATTTCAGTAGATTTTCCAACATAATGGATGAGCTGGATATCCCTTTTGTGGACGGCGTGCTATTCGATTTAGGAGTGTCTTCCTATCAAATCGATACGGCCGAACGCGGTTTTTCGTATATGCATGACGCGCCCCTTGATATGAGGATGGATCTGGGGGCGGAGCTTTCTGCATATGATGTCGTGAACAGATATAGCGAAGATGATCTCACGCGTATATTCGCGGATTATGGGGAGGAACGATGGGCACGCCGCATTGCAAGGTTTATTGTCGATGAACGAAAAGAGAGACCTTTGAAAACGACCAGCGACCTTGTAGACGCAGTGAAGCGGGCTGTTCCATCAGCAGTGAGGCATAAAGAAAATGGTCACCCGGCAAAGAGAGTGTTCCAGGCTGTACGTATTGAAGTGAACAATGAGCTTGGTATCTTGGAAGATACGTTCAAGGCTGCGGTCAGCAGGCTGAAACCTGGAGGACGTATCGTCGTTATCACATTCCATTCACTAGAGGATCGCATAGCAAAGAATACGCTTCGGGATATGGCTAAGGGCTGTATCTGTCCTCCCGAGCTTCCTGTATGCGTATGCCATCATAAGCCAGAGGTCAAGCTGATAGAAAAAGGACGCAGGCCGTCTAAAGAGGAAATAGAGCAGAATCCACGTGCAAAAAGCGCGAAATTGCGTATTGCAGAGAAGCTGCCTGCTGAAGGGAAGGAGTGAATTAGATGCTTGCAAGAGAAGAATCGGAAGAAGACAGCTTCGAATATGAACGTAAGGTGAGTATACCGGAACGTTTTAATGACAAGCATAAAGAAACAGCTCCTTCACCAATAGAGAGACCTGTCGTATTGAACAAGACATTGCGGCGGCGTTGCTTCCTATTAGTGGCGGTCGTGGCTGTGCTTACTGGCGTAGTGGTCGTTCAAAATGGAATCATGTCCAGCAGAGGATATGACCTCGTGCGCGTCCAGCAGCAGGCTGCGGCATTGGAACAGGAAAATGAGCATCTGAAGGTCGATGTGGCACAGTTGCGTGCTCCGCAACGCATAAAGGCGATTGCAGAGCAGAAGCTCGGTATGGTTGTGCCGAAGTATGTCTATTTTGCTGGAGACAAGCATTGATTTGATATTTGAGTGTGGACAGCCGTGTGCTGTCCATGCTTTTTTTCAAGCGATAAATCTTTTTTTAGAGAAAAATGTACCTGCGTACTATAAAAAAATCTTTGGAAAGGGTATAATGTACACAGCTTTTGTCTGAGGAGGAAAGATAATGCAGAAGACTATCAGTGAATTGGCGTCGCTGGTCAGCGGCGCAGTCGTCGTCGGAGGTGGCAATACTGTTATAACGAATATAGAGCGTGACTCACGAGAGGCGCACAGAGGAACATTGTTCGCGTGCATACCTGGTGTGCATGTCGATGGCAATGATTTTATCCCACAGGCGGCAGCTCAGGGTGCGGCAGCTGTCATTACAGATGAAGATGCCATAGTACCGGATGGATTGGCTGGGATCCGTGTGCCTGATGTACAGGAGGCACTAAAGGCCATCGTGCCTGCCTTTTATGATCATCCTGCGGATAAGATGCGTGTGATAGGCATAACCGGTACTAATGGCAAAACGACGACGAGCTACATGATACGATCCATGCTTAGAAAAGCTGGGTATAAGGTGGGACTCATAGGCACTATCCAGATCATGATAGAAGACAAGGCACTGGAAGTGCATAATACGACGCCGGATATCGTTGAGCTGTATAAGACGCTTTCACGTATGCATGAGGAGGGCATGGACTATGTGGTGATGGAGGTCTCATCTCATGCTCTTGCCATGGATAGGGTGTCAGGCATAGAATTTGATACGGCTGTGTTCACGAATTTGACACAGGATCATCTGGACTTCCATAAAACGATGGAAAACTACATGCTCGCTAAGGCAAAGCTGTTCGATAAGCTCGGCGTGCCGGGCCATAAATCTGGCAAGACAGCAGTGGTGAATATCGACGACGAAGCGGGCAGTGTCATGCTGGAGCATGCAAAATGTGACCATATGACCTACAGTGTAAGCCACGATGGGGCTTCTTTGAAGGCTGAAGACGTCAATGTCGAGCCTGGTGGAATGAAGTTTACGATTGAGGGTGGCTTCGGTTGTATGGAGCTTTCGCTTCATATCACGGGAATCTTTAATGTTTACAACGTACTGGCGGCTGTGGGGGCGGCCCTCGCTGAGCATGTGAGCCCGTCCATTATTAAGGCGGCATTGACGGAGTTCCATAGTGTCCCGGGACGCTTCGAGATTGTTGACGCTGGGCAGGATTTTACGATTATCGTCGATTATGCTCATACGCCTGATGGACTGGAGAATGTGCTAAATACCGCGCGTGAGATAGCGAAGAAGCGCGTTATCACCGTGTTTGGATGCGGTGGGGATCGTGACCGTACAAAGCGTCCTAAGATGGGACGTATTGCATCTTCGCTGTCAGATGTCGTGATATCCACATCTGATAATCCACGCTCAGAGGATCCAGAGTCCATACTTGATGAAGTGGAAAAAGGTGTTGCTGAAACATTGGGCGTAAAGCAGCATGAACGCATCTCTGACAGAAAAAAAGCGATTTTTCGCGCCGTTGAGATTGCCGAGCCCGATGATATAGTAGTCATTGCGGGAAAAGGTCATGAAGACTACCAGATACTGAAAGATCGCACCATACATTTCGATGATAGAGAGACTGCAAGAGCGGCGGTGGCAGCGCTGAAGGGGAGGAATTGATATGCCGGCATTTACGCTGGACGAGGTTCTGCAGGCACCAGGTGCCAGATTGGTTGCCAGCGGTGCAGAGCATTTTGACGATGTTGTTACTGACACGCGCAAGATAGAGAGGGGATGCCTTTTTATCGCTCTCCGTGGTGAAAGGTTTAATGGAGAGGACTTTGCTCTAGATGCCGCGGCAGATGGGGCAGCAGGAGTAGTCGTAAGTGATGATTGCCCGCAGGAAAAATTGCCAGAGAATGCAACAGTAATCAGGGTGCACGATACGAGAGATTTTTATCAGGAGCTCTCACATATATGGCGTATGAAATTCGATATACCAGTAATCGCCATAACTGGCTCAAATGGTAAGACGACTACGAAGGATATCACGGCCTCACTGCTTTCGGTGAGATATCCTGTCCTAAAGACACAGAAAAACTTCAACAATGAAGTCGGATTGCCACTGACATTGCTTGGGCTAAAGCCTGAGCACGGAGCCGCCGTCGTGGAGATAGGCATGAGGGGACTTGGACAGATAGCCAGACTCGCGCCTATAGCTGCACCGACATGTGGTATCGTGACGAACGTGGGAGAAACGCATGTAGAATTGCTTGGCTCAATTCAAAATGTAGCAAAGGCGAAGTCTGAAATGGTCGAGGCAATAGAGCCGGGTGGCACCATCGTATTGAATGCGGATAACTTATATACGGCAGATATGCGCGCAAAAGCGGCTCCTGGTGTCGAGGTCATCATGTTTGGTACGGGGGATGCCGCTGATGTACGTGGCATGTACTTACGTCCTAAGGAGACTAGCACAGAATTTGACGTAGATGTCATGGGGACGAGGATGCATCTTTTCCTGCCAATGCCCGGCCGGCATAATGTAGAGAATGCATTGGCTGCGATTTCTGTAGCAGCTTCGCTCGGCTTTACGGAGTCAGAAATCCAGGAAGGACTGTCACATCTTGATATGACCGGGATGCGGTTTGAGATAGAGGAGAAATCCGGGTGCCACCTGGTAAATGATGCGTATAATGCGAGCCCTGCTTCTATGCGCGCCGCTTTCGATACGATGACAGAGACGTTTAGCGGACGCAAGGGAGCAGTGCTCGGCGATATGCTTGAGCTTGGTGCTGACACAGAGCAACTGCACAGAAATACAGGACGTGAGCTTGCAAAGCATAGGTTCAGCTATCTGGTGGTATGCGGAAAGCTTGGACATTTTATTGCAGAGGGAGCGCGTACCGCAGGCATGACCGAAGTATATGAGGCTCGTGATCATGAGGAAGCAGCACGCATACTTTTGGGATTGATGAAACCTGATGATGCAATATTATTCAAGGGCTCGCGCGGTATGCAGATGGAAAAGGTCATGGATTTGATCTGAGACGGGGGAATTTTGTCAGATGGAGTATGTTCCATTTATAGCGGCGGCCGTTATTGCCGCTGGCTTTGTACTATTGAGTGGTCCGTTCTTTATACCGGAGCTTAATAAGTTGAAGTTTGGGCAGAGTATACGCGATGAAGGCCCAGAAAGCCATAAGGTGAAGAGTGGCACCCCGACTATGGGCGGTATAATGATCATATGCGGGATTACGGTTGCAAGTCTTGTATGTGCGCCGCTCACACCTCAGGTCATGCTGGCACTCTTTATCATGCTTGGGCATTTCCTGCTCGGCTTTGCGGATGATTATATAAAGGTCGTCAAGAAAAGAAATCTTGGACTCAAGGCGCGCCAAAAGCTTCTGGGTCAGATAGTCATCGCAATCGTAACGATATATATCGGCACGCGTGTCCTTGGCATAGATACGACGCTTTGGATACCTGTTGCAAATACATCTCTTGACATAGGATGGCTTTATTATGCTCTTGTGATGTTTGTCTTGGTCGGAACCTCTAACGCAGTCAACCTGACAGATGGTCTCGATGGACTTGCAGCAGGTACGGTGACTGTAGCCGCGTTAGCGTATATGACCGTATGCCTGATGATGGGCGAAAAGGGGCTTGCAATCTTTGCGATAGCGATAGCAGCGGGCTCTATTTCATTCCTTCGGTTCAATCGCCATCCGGCGAAGGTTTTCATGGGCGATACGGGATCTCTTGCGCTTGGCGGAGCCATAGCGGCACTCGGAATACTTACACATACAGAGATACTGCTTGCAGTAATTGGCGGCGTCTTCGTCGTTGAAGCAATGTCAGTGATCATACAGGTCATATCATTTCAGACGACTGGCAAGCGTGTGTTCCTGATGAGCCCGATACATCATCATTTCGAGCTTAAAGGATGGCCTGAGACAAAGGTAGTGCACCGTTTCTGGATGGCTGGAGTATTTTGTGCGGCAGCTGCACTGCTGCTTTTGTATATGAGCTGATCGGGAGGCCTAGTGATGGATTTCAAGGGAAAAAGGATGTTGACCATAGGAGCCGGCATCAGCGGTTTTGCGGCATCGCTTCTCGCTAAGAGGCAGGGTGCAAAGGTCGTACTTAGCGATGCGAAACAAGAAAAGGATATAAAGCAGGACTTTACTCCATTGAGGGACGCAGGTATCAGACTGGCATTCGGACCGCAGGATAATAGCTTGCTAGACGGCATGGATTATGTGCTTCTTTCTCCGGCAGTACCAGAGCGTATTCCCCTCGTCAAGGAGGCAAGGCGTCGTGGCATTGAGGTCACGACGGAGATAGAGATGGCGTATCGCCTGGCTGAGTCACCTATACTTGCGGTGACAGGGACAAATGGCAAGACGACGACAGTGACGCTGCTTGGCCTCTTGATGAAAACGAAGTATGGCGATGATAAGACGGGTGTAGGAGGCAACATAGGAATTCCCCTCGTCGATGAAGTCATGCGCGTCGCGGATGGTGGATGTATCGCTGCTGAAATATCGAGCTATCAGCTTGAGGCTACGAAGGAATTTCGCCCGCACATCGCTGCTATACTCAATGTCACGCCAGATCATGTAGTGCGTCATGGATCTATTGAGGTTTATCAGCAGATGAAGGAAAAGATCTTCGCACAGCAGACGAAAGACGATTTTCTCGTGCTGAATTACGATAATGATCGTACGCGTAAGATGGAGGAACGTGCAAAAAATACGAACGTGATGTTCTTCAGCAGGCAGGAAAAGCTTGAGCAGGGTGCTTTCGTCGATGGTGATATGCTGACAATACGCCTTGATGGTAAGACGGTAAAGCTCTGCACTACGGGAGAGCTTGGTATCAAGGGCGGTCATAATGTAGAGAATGCATTGGCAGCGTCACTTATGGCTTACCTGGCGGGTGCAGATCCAGAGAAGATGAGGGTGGTATTGACTTCATTTACAGGCGTGGAGCATAGGATAGAACCTGTGACATCGATAAACGGGGTCATGTATTATAATGATTCAAAAGCGACGAATACAGACTCGGCTATAAAGGCGCTTGAAACGTTTGATGGTCATATAGTACTCATTGCCGGCGGCGATGATAAGATGACCGATTTGACGGAATTCATGGGGCTTGTAAATGAGCGCGTTGACGATCTCATACTTGTGGGCGATGCTGCACAGCGCTTCTATAAGGCTGCGAAGGCTGCTGGCTTTTCAATGAGTCATGTATATGGAGCGGGGTATTCGATGGAACGCGCCGTTGAAATCGCTAAGGGGCTAGCTCATGAACCGCAGGTTGTATTACTTTCGCCTGCATGTGCAAGCTTTGATATGTATGACAGTTTCGAGCAGCGTGGAAGAGATTTCAAAGAAATCGTCAGGCGTCTTGCGGGCAAGGAGGCTTGAATGAAGGTCATTGTTTCTGGTGGTGGGACCGGAGGACATATATATCCGGCTCTTACGATAATAAGAACGTTGCAGAAAAAAGTCCCAGATGCGCAGTTCCTATATGTTGGAACGAGTCGCGGACTGGAGGCAGATATAATACCCAGAGAGGGGCTGCCGTTCAAGACCGTGGATATAATGGGATTTGAGCGCCATTTGACACCAAGGAATCTCGTTCGTGCAGGTAAGGCGATGACCGGCGTTGCAAAGTCGATGAATATTGTACGCAGGTTTCATCCTGATGCAGCTATCGGTACAGGCGGATATGTTTGTGGACCGATACTACTCGCTGCAAGCCTGATGGGGGTTCCTACACTTATACAGGAACAGAACGTTGTGCCTGGTATAACGAACAGGATCCTATCGAAGTTTGTGACGAAGATAGCGGCAGGCTCACCGGCAGCTGCGGCGAGATTTCCGAAGGGAAAGACTGTTTTTACGGGCAATCCGATACGTGCTGAAGTGATGACAGCAAAGGCTGATAAGGGGTATGCAGAGTATGGCTTCAGCCCGGAAAAGAAGACCGTGCTCGTATCCGGAGGAAGCCGTGGGGCACGCGTAATCAATCGTACGATGGTGAATGTCCTGGCACGTGCTAAAGACCATCCCGAAGTTCAGTTCCTTCTGGCGACTGGTAAGAATGAGTACGATGATATCATGAAACGTCTCCATGATGCAGGTGTGGATCCCAAGGAGCACCAGCATATCGTTGTGAAGCCGTATCTTTATGATATGCCGCAGGCGATGGCAATGGCCGATCTGGCGGTTTTCCGCGCAGGAGCAACCGGGATAGCCGAGCTTACGGCTCGCGGTGTACCGTGTATCCTGATACCATATCCCTATGCAGCAGAAAACCATCAGGAGTTTAATGCAAGAGAACTCGAGAAAGCGGGCGCAGCAAAGGTCATATTGAACAAGGACCTGGATGAGCGTACGCTTGGCAGTGCACTTACTGAGCTTTTGACAGAAGAAGGCCGCTTGTCTGCGATGGCAGATGCCAGCAGATCACTCGGAAAGCCGCATGCGGCGGATGATATAGCGCAGCTTGTGCTGGATATAGCATGTAAAGACGGAAAGGAAGAGCATCGTGCTTAAAGATATACATAAAATCCATTTTGTCGGAATAGGTGGGGCAGGCATGAGCCCTCTCGCGCGTATACTGCTTGAAGAAGGCTGGGATGTATCTGGCTCCGACGCTGCAGACTCTAAGATCATTGATGGGCTCAGAGAACTGGGTGCGAAGATCTTTATCGGTCAGAAGGCAGAAAATATAAAGGGCACTGAAGGAATAGTGGTTTCCACAGCTATACGCGATGATAATCCTGAAGTCGTTGCAGCAAAGGAAGCTGGCATCCCCAAGTTCCATCGCTCTGATATCAATGCATTCCTGCTGAATCATGCGAAGGGAATTGCAGTTGCGGGATCGCATGGAAAGACGACGACAACGTCGATGATCGGAGTTGCACTAGATCATGAGGGTGTGTCTCCAACGATAATCATCGGAGGAGAAGTCGATTATCTCGGGACTAATGCAAAGCTTGGCGATGGAGACTATCTCGTATCTGAAGCGGATGAGAGTGACGGATCGTTCTTGAAACTCCGCCCGCATATTGCAGTGGTGACAAATGTGGAGGATGATCACCTCGATCACTATGGCACCATGGAGAACCTTTTGCATGCATTCAAAGAATTCATCGAAAACACCGATAAAGATGGCGGGTATGCGGTACTTTGCTTTGAAAATGAGAATGTACGCCGCATAGCAGCTGAGACAGATGCGAAATTCCTTTCTTATGGCATAGAGCATGAAGCGGATTATCAGGCCATGAATATCCGAAAAAATGGTATCAAAACAGCGTTCGATGTAATGCATGGTGGCAAGAATCTCGGCACGGTAGAGCTTAATATCCCTGGCAGGCATAATGTGCTCGATGCGATGGCGGCAATAGTGACAGGGCTATCTATCGGACTTACGGTCGAGCAGATGGCAGATGGACTGAAGTGCTTCCATGGGGCAAAACGTCGTTTTCAGACCAAGGCTCATATCGGCGGTATATGGATCGTGGATGATTATGCACATCATCCATCAGAGATCAAGGCTACGCTGAAAGCTGCACGTGAGACTGAGCCTAAGAGACTGATATGTGTGTTCCAGCCGCATCGCTATACGCGTACGCAACTGCTTTGCAAGGAGTTTGGCGGTGCTTTCGGTGATGCTGATCTCCTCGTGCTGACAGGGATATATTCGGCAGGAGAAGATCCTATAGATGGTGTATCCTCTGAACTTATCCTGAGTGAAGTTGAGGACCAGACGGGACAGGATGTCACATATATACCTGAGTGGACAAAGCTCGCTTCGTATCTCGCAGGTATCGTGAAGCCTGGAGACCTCGTCATTACGATGGGAGCAGGTAACATATATCAGACAGGGGAAGAACTCGCTAAGATGCTTGAAGAGAAGGAGGCGTGACGATGGAGAAGGGAAAGATAATAGTCGTTATGGGTGGTACATCCACAGAGGCAGAAATTTCGCGGCAGACGGGAAATGCTGTACTGGAGGCACTCAGATCGAAGGGCTATGATGCTGATGGAATGGAACTCAAGCCTCAATCATTCGCTAAGGAGATTAGCAAATCAGGCTGTGCTATAGTATTCAATGCACTGCATGGGAAGTTCGGTGAGGATGGGCTATTGCAGGGAACATTGGATATGCTCGGCATACCATATACGGGATCTGGTGTTCTCGCTGCTGCCGTGACGATGGATAAGGCTGCGACGAAGCGCGTCCTTCTTGCCGAGAACCTGCCAACGCCGCGCTCTGTTACATATAGGCGGTCAGATTACAATAAATGCGACCTTACAGAGGAGATCGAAGGCAGCTTTAATATGCCGGTGGTAGTGAAGGCTTCTTCACAAGGGTCTAGCATAGGCGTGAGTATCGTGGAGCATGCCGAAGATTTAAGATGTGCCCTGGACGACGCTTTCACATATGATGATGAGGTGCTAGTGGAAGAGTTCATAAAAGGACGTGAGCTGACAGCTGCAGTATGGGGTCATGCTGGTGATGCAGAGGCTTTTCCATTGATAGAGATAACAACGAAGTCAGGAAGGTATGACTACGAGAGCAAGTATACGAAAGGTGCGTCGACACATCTTGTACCTGCACCGCTGCCGGAGGCTCTGACAAAGGAAATTCAGGATATAGCCGTAAAGACATATACGGCATGTGGCTGTGACGGAACAGCACGTGTGGACCTGATGCTTTCAGAAGATGGGAAGCCATATGTCATAGAGGTGAATTCTGTACCAGGAATGACGGCTACATCATTGGTGCCAGACGCAGGAAGGGCGATGGGAGTTGAGTTCCCTGAGCTTTGTGAGCATATGCTTGAGCTTGCTGGCTATCCTGTCAGGAAGTAATATTCGGGGGGCGGCAGCTTATGGACGATGAAAATCTGGAATCAAAGGATCCGGATGGCACGGTCCGGACGAAGAGAAGCCCGCGCCGCATCCTGAAGGTACTGCTCTTTATCGCCATTGTAGGGCTTCTGGTCGCAATCGCTGTGTATGCACCGATATTCAAGGTGATGGATATCCGCGTGAGTGGTAATGGATATGTTCCAGTCGCTGACATAGAGCGCATTGCGGGTGTCGCGAGAGGGATGCCATTTTTCAGGCTGGAAACGGATGAGACGTCGAAGCGATTGCTGAAGGACCTTAGGATAGAGAGTGCTTCAGTAAGAAGGGTTTTCCCGGGAACCATACAGATAGATGTGACGGTACGCCATCCTGTAGCTACAGTGCCTACCGTCTATGGCTATGTGGACGTCGATGGGAATGGTGTCGTACTCGATGCGTACCGCACGCTGAAACATATGCCGATACCGATCATTACAGGGTTCGTACTGCCTGATCATTATATAGGGGATAATATTGCAGATGGCAGCCTGCTTGCTGCACTAAAGTATCTGCAGGCTTTAGAGGAACGACCTAGATCACAGATATCGGAGGTTTCACTAAAGGATCCTTCGTATATAATCGCATATACTACGCGTTCAGTCCCAATCAGACTGGGGAATACCGAGCGCATGGATGAAAAGGCGGCACTTACGGATTCGTTCCTGAATGATTCCAGGACGGCACAAGGGGATGTGGAATTCGTTGATTTCTCTTACACGTCTCCCGTCATTAAATTGAAGGGTGAATGGAAAAAACAACAGCAGAAATGAGATATTATGTAAAATTTTTGTGGAAATATCTTTCGATTGATGATAAAATAGTAAAGCATACATGGTTTTTTGAGGTATGCCGTAACATTTCAGTGCGGTTTATATATGATGTCATGGGGGTTTAGCATAGTGTTTGAGATGGATGACGGTGGGCTCGAGTCTTATGCCAAGATAAAAGTGATAGGCGTAGGCGGCGGTGGCAGTAATGCCGTCGACCGTATGATTACGATGGGCGTTAAGGGCGTTGAATTTATCACTGTAAATACGGATTCTCAGGCATTGGAGCGATCTAAAGCATCAACGCGACTTCAGATAGGTGAGAAGCTGACACGTGGACTCGGTGCGGGTGCTCAGCCTGAGATTGGCGAAAAAGCTGCTGAGGAGAACAAAGAAGACATACTTGAAGCCATACAGGGTGCTGATATGGTCTTCATTACTGCAGGCATGGGTGGCGGTACCGGTACTGGAGCTGCTCCTGTCGTCGCGGAGTGTGCTAGGGAGGCGGGTGCACTTACCGTTGGCGTAGTGACAAAGCCATTCAAGTTTGAAGGGATGCTTCGCAACAAGAAAGCGATAGGCGGCATAGATAGGCTGCGCCAGCATGTCGATACGATCATCACGATCCCGAATGACAGCCTGCTGAAGGTCGTTGATAAGACAGCATCGATAATGGATGCTTTCCGCATCGCGGATGATGTACTTCGCCAAGGAGTACAGGGGATGTCGGATATCATAGCGATTCCGGGGCTTATCAACCTGGACTTCGCAGATGTGAAGTCTATCATGAGCAATGCCGGATCGGCACTCATGGGTATCGGCGAAGCATCTGGAGACAATGCGGCGATAGAGGCTGCTAAGGCGGCTATTGCCTCTCCTCTGGTGGAGACGTCGATAGTTGGTGCGCGTGGGGTCATACTGAGCTTCACAGGTACTGCAGAGAAGCTGCGTATGTATGAAGTCAATGAAGCTTCAATGGCAATACAAGAGAATGTCAACGAGGATGCTAATATCATATTTGGTGCAGCGCTCGATAATTCTCTCGGTGATACGGTGCGCGTTACCGTAGTAGCGACGGGATTTGACGAAGCGGCACAGGAAAAAGCAGCGAATGAGACACAGGCACAGCCTGTACGCAGAGGCCTGGGAGATAGCACAAACTTCGCTGCGAGACATCAGCAGGCGGCTCCAGAGGAGCAGCTTCCGAAGATGCCAAGTATCAGCAATTTTGATATTCCAACATGGATGCGCCGTAGCGATTAAGTTCATATAAGGCAATGAAGCCGTATATCCCGATTTGGGATATGCGGCTTTTTTTAGGTGGTGTTCCTGTATGTTATAGCTTGTATACATGATTTATTATAATTAATGTGTTGAAAAAGTATAGATGATATGCTATAATGGCATACGTGAAGCAAAGAAAGCGACTTCCAAAGCATATGAATGAGGAGGAGATACAAATGAGACATGGTATGAGAAAGGCGATTGCAGCCCTCTTGATGATTGCTATTGCTGCCCTTGCCATTGCAGGCTGCGGAGGACAGGCGAAGAAGCAGTTCCTGAATATAGCAACCGGCGGTACGGCGGGTACATACTATCCGATCGGCGGCGCTATGGCAGAGATACTTAACAGTAATATCAAGGGTATGAATGCAAGTGCTCAGAGCACTGGTGCTACAGTAGCAAATATCAATATGCTGAAGGATGGCTCAGTGGATTTGGCTATCGTTCAGAATGATATTACATACTATGCTGTGAATGGTACCGAGATGTTCAAGGATAAGAAAGTCGAGAATATCCGCGGTATCGCATCACTTTATCCTGAGACGTGCCAGGTCGTGACCTTGCAGTCGAGCAATATAAAGTCCATTAAGGATCTCAAGGGCAAGCGTGTTGCTGTTGGTGCTGCTGGAAGCGGTGCTGAGGCGAATGCCCGTCAGATACTTGAAGCGTATGGAATCACATATGATGATATCGATGAGCAGTACCTTTCTTTTGGTGAAGCTTCGAGTGCGCTGAAGGATGGAAACGTAGATGCAGCATTTTTGACAGCAGGTTATCCTACGGCAGC
The DNA here is from genome assembly GCA_900315615.1 of uncultured Veillonellaceae bacterium. Taxonomy (GTDB): domain Bacteria; phylum Bacillota; class Negativicutes; order Selenomonadales; family Selenomonadaceae; genus RUG114. Next base: position 19,909 of record OMZT01000007.1, read on the forward strand.
TGTACAGGACATAGCTTCGCAGAATGCTGTACGTATACTCCCGATAGATGCTGATAAGGCAGACGCATTGATCGCGAAGTATCCATTCTATACGAAGGTAGTCATCCCGTCCGGTACATATGCAGGATTCAACGAGGATGTACCATCGATTGCAGTTATGGCTATGCTTGTCGCAACGGACAAAGTTGATGATAACCTGGGTTATGAGATTACTAAGGCACTGTTCGACCATCTTGACAGACTGCAGGCAGCACATGCCGTTGGAAAACTTATCACAAAGGATACCGCTAAGAAGGGCATGTCTATAAAGATGAATGCAGGTGCTGAGAAGTATTTCAGTGAGTAATGCTTAGACTTTGTACCTGATAAATTGATGGAGGAAGCGGGTATGATCTACCCGCTTTATCTTTGTGATGAATGATAACATAAGGGCTAGAAAACTGTTAAAGGCAGTATGTGCTGCTATTATCGCAGCTGTCCTGACTATCTCTATGTGGCCCGTCGTGCGTATATCCGTTGGAAAAGACGTGTGGATTACGCAAAATTTCAAGAAGGCAGAGCAGCCGGTCAGGATAAATTTTATCCATTCAGTGCAAAAAACTCCCGTGGAGGAGAACCTTATCGCAAGACCTGGATATGACTTCATACTGAAGTCAACGAAATATCAATCCTTCGGTGTAGGTCTTCCATTCCTTGAGTCAGATGGAGCAGTTTTTGTCAAGGATGGAGATTACTTTGTGATGGATGGCATGGGACGCAGGTTCAAGAAGATCGATTTGCGTACTGGAGTAGGTACTAAACTGGTCGTGACTGTCGGAGATACGGAGCATAGGATGTACGAGAAATTTCCGCCAGGTACCAAGATACATCTTTCATGTATGCCACTCATTGAGGCATATCTGCTTTAAATTATTATTAAGGAGAGAAGCTTATGCAAGATCCAAATAAGAAGAAGGATACTGCAGCAGCCGAGGAAGTCTTGAAGGAGTACGATAGGGAATCCGACAAGATGGAATACACGGGAGTTATGGCAAAAATCGTTGCTGCTATAGCGATAGCGTTTTCCATATTCCAGTTGTATACGGCAATATTCGGCGTACTCGATGCGCAGCTGCAGCGTGCTATCCATCTCGGCTTCGGCATGGCACTGGTGTTCCTTCTGTATCCGAGCCGTAAGAGCTGGTCACGCCATAAGGTGCATCCTATCGATGTGCTGCTTGCGATCGTTGGTGCTGCGACGCCGGCGTATATACTGATTGAGTATAAAGAGTTGGTATTGCGTGCTGGATTGGTGACGGATGTTGACTTCATTGTGGGCCTTATCGGTATACTGCTCGTCATAGAAGCTACGCGTCGTGTCGTAGGTCTTCCAATGGTCTGTGTCGTCCTTTTCTTCCTTGCGTATGCTTTCCTGGGACCTTATATGCCTGGTGCACTCGCCCATCGTGGATTGACATTGGAACAGCTCGTATCTCATCTTTATTACACGACAGAGGGCATATTTGGCATACCTCTCGGTGTATCGGCAACGTTCATATTCTTGTTTATATTGTTTGGAGCATATCTCGAGTCTACAGGACTTGGCAAATTCTTTATCGATCTCGCCAATGCTGTCGCAGGATGGGCCTCCGGCGGTCCTGCAAAGGTCGCGGTGCTTTCCTCTGGCCTCATGGGTACGATATCGGGAAGCTCTGTTGCTAATGTCGCCGGTACTGGCAGCTTTACGATACCAATGATGAAGAAACTTGGCTATCACAAGAATTTCGCTGGCGCGGTAGAGGCTGCAGCATCTACTGGTGGGCAGCTTATGCCTCCTATCATGGGAGCGGCGGCATTCCTCATGGCTGAATTTGTGGGTGTGCCGTATCTTGAAATCGTTAAGGCTGCCGCCATACCTGCAGTCCTGTATTTCCTCGGAGTCTGGATCGGCGTTCATTTCGAGGCAAAACGTAATGACCTTAAAGGTATCCCACGTAGTGAATTGCCGAAGTTCTCTGTGATACTGAAGGATCGCGGTCATCTTGCGATACCTCTCATCGCTATCATTTACCTTCTTGTAGCGGGCTATACGCCTATGCGCGCTGCACTATTCGGCATATTGCTTTCGATCGTGGCGGCTTGCTTGAGGAAATCTACGCGCTTGACGCCGATGCAGATCGTACAGGGACTGATTGATGGCGCTAAGAATGTGCTTGGCGTATTGGTCGCATGTGCAGCCGCAGGTATCGTCATAGGCGTAGTTACCAAGACCGGCGTCGGCTTGAAGCTGGCATCTGTTTTGATTGACGTCGCGGGAGGCATGCTTCTGCCGACCATGTTCTTTACGATGATTACCTCTATCGTACTGGGAATGGGCGTTCCGACTACTGCAAACTATGTCATTACGTCTACGATTGCCGCTCCTGCCCTCGTTCAGATGGGGGTGCCAGTCCTTGCAGCTCATATGTTCGTGTTCTATTTCGGTATTGTAGCCGATGTGACACCGCCGGTGGCTCTAGCAGCATTCGCAGGTTCTGCAATATCCGGAGGCGATCCATTGCGTACAGGTATAAATGCATCAAAGCTTGCAATAGCTGCGTTCATAGTACCGTATGTATTCGTACTCGCCCCAGTGCTGCTCATGATTGACGCTACGGCAGGCACTCTTATTATGGCACTCGTTACGGCTATAGTAGGTATGACGGGCATAAGCGCATCACTTATCGGATTCTTCGTAACGAAGCCGACGAAGCTTGAACGGATCATGCTCCTCATAGGTGGTCTTTTGATGCTCAAGCCTGGCATGCTTACAGATATTATAGGGTTTTTGATGCTCGCTATCGTGTTTTTCGTACAGAGACGTAGGAAGCGTACATTAACGGCTTGACATTCTTGAGGATACATGGAAAACCATGTATCCTTTTTTATTTTGTATGGACGCGTGACCCTATACTTTTTAGTGAATTTAGAGTATTATAGAATAAAGTTCCATGTAATTTACAAGGAGAGATGATTTGATGGCAGATATTGATACTAAATGCATCAATGCAATCCGCGTACTTGCGGCCGATGCAATCCAAAAGGCTAAGTCAGGACATCCAGGGCTGCCGCTAGGAAGTGCTCCAATGGCGTATGAGCTTTGGGCGAATCATATGAATCATAATCCAAAAGATTCAAAATGGGCAAATCGCGACCGGTTTATACTGTCAGCCGGACATGGCTCTACGATGCTTTATGCATTGTTGCATCTCTATGGATATGGCCTGACCATAGACGATATGAAGGAGTTCCGTCAGCTCGATTCAAAGACTCCTGGGCATCCTGAGTATGGCTGGACGGCTGGTGTAGAGGCTACGACGGGCCCTCTGGGTGCAGGCATGGGTATGGCTGTAGGTATGGCGATGGCAGAGGCACATCTGGCATCGGTGTTCAATAAGCCTGGATACCCAATCGTCGATCATTATACGTTTGCTCTTGGCGGGGATGGGTGCATGATGGAAGGCATTTCTTCCGAGGCATTCTCTCTCGCTGGTACGCTCGGCCTTTCAAAGCTTATCGTACTCTACGATAGCAACAATATTTCCATAGAAGGCTCGACTGACCTGGCTTTCACTGAGAATGTTCAAAAGCGCATGGAGGCTTTCGGATTCCAGCTTATCACTGTTGAGGATGGCAATGATATAGAGGCTATCGGACGCGCAATAGAGGAAGCAAAGGCAGATAAGGAGCACCCATCATTCATTACAGTGAAGACGGTAATCGGCTATGGTGCTCCGCAGCAGGGAACAGCTTCTGTGCATGGTGCACCGCTTGGTGAAGATGGTGTGAAGGAATTAAAGAAGAATCTTGGGTGGCCTGAGCCGGACAAGACATTCAATATTCCAGATGATGTATATGAGCATTATAGAACCCTTGCAAGAAAAGGCAATGAGGCTGAGGTACAGTGGAATGAGATGTTCGCAGAATACTGTGCTAAGTTCCCTGATATGAAGGCTCTGTGGGCTAAGTTCTATGCACCAGTTGATGGTAATGCACTTCTCGAAGACGATGAGTATTGGGCATATGAGGATAAGTCAGTTGCGACCAGAGCACTTTCTGGAACGATGCTCAACAGGCTGAAGAGCCGTGTTCCTCAGCTTATCGGTGGAAGCGCAGACCTTGCACCGTCCAATAAGACATATATGGATGGTGAGGGTGATTTCAAGCGTGGAAGCTATGCTGGAAGGAACTTGCACTTCGGTGTGAGAGAGATGGCAATGGGTGCTATCCTCAACGGCATATCGCTCCATGGTGGAACGCGCGTATATGGCGGTACATTCTTCGTATTTAGTGACTACATGAAGCCGATGGTCAGACTGGCGGCGCTGATGGGACTTCCTGTTACATATGTGTGGACGCATGACTCCATCGGTGTCGGCGAAGATGGTCCTACGCATGAGCCTGTAGAGCAGCTTGCCATGGTCCGTGCAATGCCGAACGTTAACGCTTTCCGCCCCGCTGATGCTACGGAGACAGCTGCGGGCTGGTATCTTGCAGTGACAAGCCAGCATACGCCTACGGCACTGATATTGACGCGCCAGGGTCTGCCACAGCTGAAGGGATCCAGCAAGGAGGCTTTGAAGGGAGCCTATGTTATCTCTGAAGCCAATGATCCGGCACATATGGATGGCATCTTCATTGCATCTGGCTCAGAGGTATCACTTGCAATCGATGCACAGGCCGCACTGCGTGAGGAAGGGATAGATGTTCGCGTCGTGTCGATGCCATGCATGGATTTGTTTGAAGAGCAGGATGATAAATATAAAGAATCTGTCCTTCCTGATGCTGTCCGTGCTCGCGTTGCGGTTGAGGCACTGGTGTCGTTTGGATGGGATCGCTATGTCGGTCTTGATGGTGAGATCGTATCCATGCATACATTCGGTGCATCTGGCAAGGGACCAGAGCTGTTCAAGCATTTCGGCATTACTGCTGAAAACGCAGCTGCAGCTATGAAGCGCGTTATAAAGAAATAAGAATCTGATATAGAGACGAAAGGTGCTGCCGCAGATAGCAATTCTGTGGCAGCACCTTTTTCGTGTATCATGGATTATCTGAGTACACGGCTCGATATGATATTTGAGCTAACTGCGTCGACCAGTACGGCATAATGCACGTTGCCCTTACTGCAGAGCACTCTATATACCGGGTGCAGGTTGTGCGCGTGATGTGCATCATTTTCAGGGAAAGTGGTATCCTTTCCAGAACTGCCTTTTGGATCTTGCACAGGCTGCATATGATGTTCGTCATGACCATTGAACCCCTTATCATTTATACCAGGCATATCATCATGGTGAGGTCCTTGTCCTGGCCTGAAGTCATCTGGTGCCATGCCATCATGGTGAGGTCCTTGTCCTGACCTGAAGCCATCTGGTGCCATGCCATTATGGTGAGGATGATTCCTTTGGTCATATCCATTGAAATCGCCATGGGGTTCATGTTCGTTGAACTCGTTATGCCTGTGTTCACGATGATGAGGCGTGGCGCTAAAAAGATCCTTCTTTAATGATACGTTATCAAAGGTCAAGTCCGACTCCGTAAGGCCGATTGCCTGTGCAGCAGCAGCTTTGGCTTCATCTTCAGATATGATGGTGATGCCGCTTTGCTCTGCCTGCGATGCGACCATCTGCGTTTCGGCCAGGTCACACTCACGATGCATAGCTATTGCACGCTGGTGGTGCCAGTAGGATCCTATACCTCCGACAGCGGCAAGAATGGCAATGGAGGCAATAGCACGTTTTGCATTCTTTTTCGTGAAGATCCTTTCAGAGATGTTTTTCGATGTTGTATTCTGTTCATTTTTTTCCATGATGTTCTCCTCCTTGACGTATGTACTGTTGATTTCTATGCTTCGCATTATACTGATGTAACTTAAACGTAAGCTAAACTCTGGCATAACACTTGCATAAAATTGATATGGCAGAGCGGTTTTTTTCTATGTGATGTGATATCATATGATTAGAAGGCGTCGCGGAGGGAAAATGATGAACATACGTGATATATCATTATATAAGAGACTTTTGATAACTAACATGCTGATGGTGCTCATCCCTGTACTGATACTGGCCGTTATCGGCATTGTACTCATGACAGGCCTCAGATCTGCCGGAACCGCCAGGCAGAATGATCTTGCAGCCATCTGGCCCCAAAGGGGACCGGCATTATCTATTCAGTATGCCTTGAATGGATTGCGTGCGGAATCGATAGGACGTCATGGGCAAGCCCCGGATATAAATGAGATGAAGGATGAGATTTCGATACTGGAAAATCAGGGCATACACGTCGCTATCATATATAAGGATGAACCTGTCTATGTTACAGAGGGTGTATCTGCCGAGAACATCAAAAATAAGGTGATTAGAAAGACAGGTGATAAACTTTCCGGACTGCTTTGGGATGATGAAGGGATGGCGTTTGTTGCTGCTGCACCGCCACCTCATCCCATGCAAAGTATGGAAAAACCAGCTCATAAGCATAATATGGGTAAATTGAATGGATCACATGGACATGTAGAGGACGATGTCTTGCCGCCGAGACATGCTATGAAGGCAGATGCATCAAAGGGAACTGTCATTTATGCTGAAGGGCGTATGCCCTTCCTGGCACAGACTCATATGAGGCCGGGGCCAGCAAAGGAAGTGTTTCAGCGACTGCTTACCGTGTCCATACTTGCAGCTGTTTTCCTTATTGTCATGCTTGGATGGTATCTTTCGCGTGTCCTTTTGCGCCAGATATTGGAGCCGCTGCAGCTGCTGAGGGCATCAGCTGCGGCAATACGTGAAGGGGATCTCGATACGACGGTGCATGTGAATTCCAATGATGAGATAGGAGAGGTATGCAAGGACTTTGACGATATGCGTGAGGCACTTAGGAAAGCGGCTGAGCAGAGAGCAAGGGACGAAGCAGGAAGACGAGAGCTTATCGCCGGCATTTCTCATGATATTGCTACGCCGCTCACACTGTTGAAGGGATATTCTGATGGGCTTATAGCCGGTGTCGCAAAAACACCAGAAAAACGCCATAAGTATCTTGAACGTATAAGCCATGCGGCAGATACGATGGCTGTGCTGGTAGATCAGCTCTTTACGTTCTCGAAGCTCGAACTCGGGCGCATAGAGTTCAAGATGGAAAACGTAGATATGGGAGAATTTATCAAAGGAATAGTCGATGATCATGCCGATAGCTTATGTGAACAGGGAGTACGACTCAATGTAAAAGCAACGGCATCAGATGCGCGTGCATTGATAGACCGTATGCAGATGACCAGAGTCTTTACTAATATTATTTCAAACAGCTGTAAGTATAACGAGCAGAGGCCGCTGGATATAGATATCTCACTAGAATGCAGGGATCAGATGTATTTAAAGGTAGCAGATCATGGAAGAGGTGTGCCGGAAGCGTTGTTGCCAAAGCTTTTTGAGAGCTTCTACCGTGTGGACAGTGCGAGAACAGACAATACAAAGGGCAGTGGATTAGGCCTGGCTATTTGCCGTGAGATCATCATACAGATGGGAGGCAGTATCATAGCGGAAAATACGCCAGGGGGCGGACTGACGATAAATATCATTTTGCCATGCCATAAGGAGGACGTATCATGAAGAAGATACTTATTATAGAAGATAATCGTGAAATCGCAGAGATGGAACAAGATTTCCTGGAAGCCGAGGACTTTGAGACTGAAATCGCATGTGATGGCGCAAACGGCGCCAGGATGGCTATCGACGGAGATTATGCACTCGTATTGCTCGATATCATGCTTCCTGGTATGGACGGTTTCCAGGTGTTGAAAAAGATACGTGAGCGTAAGGAAGTGCCGGTGCTTATCGTCTCGGCAAAGAGAGAGGAAACGGATAAGATCAGGGGACTCGGTATAGGTGCCGATGATTACATCACGAAACCGTTCAGTCCAGGAGAACTGGTAGCCCGCGTGAAATCTCATATAAAGCGCTTTGAGAGAGTTTCTGCATTAGCTATGCCTCAAAAGAAAGATATGCGCTTTGGTAAGCTTCTGATAGAGCCGGAAAAGCACAGAGTTTTCGTAGATGAAAGGGAAGTGGTGCTTACCCATAAGGAATTTGAGGTACTTGAATTCCTGGCGGAAAATCCGGGAATCGTATTCAGCAGGGAGCAGATCTTTGACAGAGTGTGGAGCGTCGATGCTATAGGCGATACATCTACGGTAATGGTTCATATCAATCGCATACGTAGTAAGATTGAGAAGGATCCATCGCATCCAAAATATATTGAGACAATACGTGGAACGGGATATCGTTTTTCTGAATTAGATCAGTTGATTGAATAAATTGTCCTGCATATCTGACTATCTGAAAATTATATATTGACATTAAAAAGGATAAGAGTTAGAATATTTACGTCAGTTATATTAGTGTAAGGATTTCGCAAGGAGGGAATAATAAGCGGAGCATCCTTAGTTTTTATAAAATATAAAATCCCGAAACGGAGGGAACGAAATGGTAACATTCCTTATAGCTTTGTTAGCACTTATTCTTGGATATGTGCTCTATAGCAGGGTGGTAGATCACATTTTCCATCCTACTGACAAACCGACGCCGGCGACGATACATAATGATGGTGTTGACTATATTCCGTTGCCGACATGGAAAGTATTCCTCATTCAGCTGCTCAACATAGCAGGACTTGGACCTATATTTGGTGCGCTTGGAGGTGCACTGTGGGGACCAAGCGTATATCTTTGGATCGTACTTGGTACTATCTTCGCCGGAGGCGTACATGACTACATGTCTGGTATGATATCGCTTCGTGAAGATGGTAAGAGCATATCAGAGGTCGTCGGTAACCATATGGGCTCGACAATGCTGATGATCATGCGTGTATTCTCTGTTATCCTGCTGATCCTCGTTGGTACGGTGTTTATGACAGGACCTGCAATGCTCCTTTCTAAGTTGACAGGTTGGGCAGTATCCCCATGGCTGCTTATCATCCTCCTATATTTTTTCATTGCAACGTTGCTGCCTATCGATACGATCATAGCACGTTTCTATCCATTGTTCGGTATCTGCCTTATCGTAATGGCTCTTGGCATCATGGGCGGTATGCTCCTCGGTGTCGGTGGTCATGAGATGCCTGAGTTGGTTCTCCAGAACCTCCATCCGGCAGGACCGGATAAGATGCCTATTTGGCCGCTTATGTTCATAACCGTTGCGTGCGGTGCAGTTTCTGGATTCCATTCTACACAGTCACCGATTATGGCACGCTGCCTGAAGAAAGAGAGCCTGGCTCGCCCTGTCTTCTACGGTGCAATGGTAGCTGAAGGTATTATTGCACTTATCTGGGCTGCTGCTGGTGTTACGTTCTACGATGGTACAGGTGGACTTCAGGCTGCGATGAAGGCTGGAGGACCTGGTGGCGCTGTCTATGATATCTGTATCGGATTCATGGGCGCTGGCGCAGGTGCTGTCCTGGCAATGCTCGGCGTTATATTCTGCCCGATCACTTCCGGTGATACGGCATTCCGCTCTGCAAGGCTTACGCTTTCTGACTGGTTCAATATCCCACAGGTCAAGGCTGGAAAGCGTCTCATGCTCGCTGTTCCTATCCTTGGTATCGGTGCTATTCTCTCACAGATCGATTTCACTATCGTATGGAGATATTTCTCCTGGACCAACCAGACACTGGCTATGATAGTTCTTTGGACTGGTGCGGTATATATCTATCGCACGTTCAAGGGTAAGGGCTGGCTTGTTGCAGCAATCCCGGCAACCTTCATGTCGGCTGTTACGACGACATATATTCTTCAGGCTCCTGAAGGTTTTCAGCTGCCTACCAGCATTACATATCCAGTCGGTATAGTGTTTGGTATCTTGTTCCTGCTCCTTTATCTGCGTGTTACGGTTATGCGCGGACCTGCAGGACAGGGTAAACAAGAAGGCTGATTTGATATCTCAATCTAGCTGATTTAAAAAACCCGTTGTATCATAAAAGATGCAGCGGATTTTTTATTATTTGCGTTCGATTGCACGGGGATTTTAGTCCTTATTTATCGAGCTAAACAAAGAAAGATACGCTGGGCAGCGTGTACATAAAGAAACTTGTAAAATAAAGTGTTGACAAGGTTTTTGACCGATGTTATTATATACAAGTGCCGCGAGCAAGGGAGTCTGAGACGGGAGTGATTTTGATGACACTTGATGAACTTGAAGACTCCAAGACTGTTACTGGTGCAAGACAAGTATCAAAGGCAGTGAAGCGCGGAGATGCTGAATGTGTATTCATTGCCGAAGACGCAGATCAGTATGTGACAGGACCGCTTGCAGATCTTTGCTCCGAATATGGTGTTCCAGCTGAGAATGTACCGGATATGGTGGAGCTTGGAAAAAGGTGCGGTATCCAGGTCGGGGCTGCAGCAGCGGCTGCGGTCAGGGATAAATGATTTGTTAAAAACCTGCCGTAATATATGACGGGTTTTAATAAATAATAAATCTACAATATGAAGGAAGGAGGTGCATGTATGCCTACAATTAATCAGTTGGTTCGTAAGAGCAGGAAGAGCATTAAAGCTAAGTCTAATGCTCCAGCATTGAAGGAAAGCCCTCAGAAGCGCGGCGTTTGCACTCGTGTGTATACGACGACGCCGAAGAAGCCGAATTCTGCTCTTCGTAAAGTTGCCCGTGTTCGTCTGACGAACAGCATCGAGGTGACAGCATACATCCCAGGCATTGGTCACAATCTTCAGGAGCACAGCGTCGTCCTTATTCGTGGCGGTCGTGTGAAGGATCTCCCAGGTGTGCGTTATCACATCATCCGTGGATCTCTTGATACGGCTGGCGTTCAGGATCGCGGGCAGGGCCGTTCTAAGTACGGTGCCAAGAAAGCCAAGAAATAACTCTGAGTGAGAATGTGACAGGGAGGGAAACAAATGCCAAGAAAAGGTTCAGTACCTAAGCGTGACGTACTGCCGGATCCGGTATACGGTTCCAAGACCGTCACGAAGTTTATCAACAAAGTAATGCTCTCCGGTAAGAAGAGCGTTGCTCAGCGTGTGGTGTACGATGCGTTCGACATCATCCGCTCCAAGACAGGAAAAGATCCGCTGGAAGTATTCGAGACGGCTCTTAAGAATGTCATGCCGGTTCTCGAAGTGCGTGCACGTCGTGTCGGCGGTGCAAACTACCAGGTTCCTATAGAGGTTCGCCCGGATCGCCGTATGACACTCGGTATCCGTTGGATAGTGAACTATGCGCGCCTGCGCGGCGAGAAGACCATGGACGAGCGTCTTTCTGGCGAGCTCATGGATGCTGCTAACAATACCGGCGCTGCAATCAAGAAAAAAGAAGATACGCATAAGATGGCTGAGGCTAATAAGGCATTCGCTCATTACCGTTGGTAATCTGATGTATCTCGTTTAACAAGGAGAGATAAACAGTGGGAAGAGAGTTTTCTCTTGAAAAAACTCGTAATATCGGCATCATGGCTCATATCGATGCCGGCAAGACGACGACTACTGAGCGTATCCTCTTCTACACAGGCGTAAACCATAAGATCGGTGAAGTTCACGATGGCGCTGCCACGATGGACTGGATGGCACAGGAGCAGGAACGCGGCATAACGATTACGTCCGCTGCAACGACCTGCCACTGGAAAGGCTATCGTATCAATATCATCGACACACCGGGGCACGTTGACTTTACTGTAGAGGTTGAGCGTTCACTGCGTGTACTTGATGGAGCCGTTGCAGTCCTTACTGCAAGGGGCGGCGTTGAGCCACAGACTGAGACCGTATGGCGTCAGGCTGAGAAGTATAATGTTCCGCGTATGGCGTATGTCAACAAGATGGATATCACAGGCGCGGATTTCTATAATGTCCTGAAGATGATGAAGGAGCGCCTCAATGCTAATCCGGTAGCAATTCAGCTTCCGATTGGTGCAGAGGATGACTTTAAAGGCATCATCGACCTCATTAAGATGGAAGCCATCATATATGAGGATGATCTCGGGAAGGTTGCTGATGAGGTAGCTATTCCGGATGACCTGAAGGACAAGGCTGAGGAGTATCATGAAAAGATGCTCGAGGCTGTTGCTGAGTTTGATGATGACATCATGGAGAAGTACCTCGGCGGCGAGGAAATCTCCGAGGAAGAAATCAAGAAGGTTATTCGTAAGGCAACGATCGCTTGTAAGATGTGCCCGGTAACGTGTGGTACGTCTTACAGGAACAAGGGTGTTCAGCCTATGATTGATGCTGTTGTTGATTACATGCCAGCACCGACCGATATCCCACCTATCAAGGGTGTCAACCCTGAGAGTGGCGATGAGGATGAGCGTCCGTCAAGCGATGACGAGCCGTTTGCAGCGTTGGCATTCAAGATCATGACAGATCCATATGTCGGTAAGCTTGCATTCTTCCGCGTATATTCTGGAACGCTTGACTCTGGCTCTTATGTCTACAACTCAACGAAGGGCAAGAAAGAGCGTATCGGTCGTATACTGCAGATGCATGCTAACCACCGCAAGGAGATCGACAAGGTCTACAGCGGAGATATAGCTGCAGCAGTCGGACTGAAGAACACAACGACTGGTGATACGCTTTGCGATGAAGAGCATCCAATCATTCTCGAGTCGATGGAGTTCCCGGATCCGGTTATTTCAGTTGCTGTTGAGCCTAAGACGAAGGATGACCAGGAGAAGATGGGCGTAGCGCTCCAGAAGCTTGCTGAAGAAGATCCTACGTTCCGCGTAAAGACGGATGAGGAGTCCGGACAGACAATCATATCTGGTATGGGCGAGCTTCATCTGCAGATTATCGTTGACCGCATGCTTCGTGAATTCCATGTTGACTGTGTAGTCGGTGAGCCTCAGGTTGCATATCGTGAGACGATTCGTAAGACCGTTGAGGCACAGGGCAAGTTCGTTCGTCAGTCCGGTGGTCATGGCCAGTATGGTGACTGCTGGCTTCGCCTTGAGCCGCAGGAAGCTGGCGCAGGCTTCACGTTCGAGAACAAGATCGTGGGCGGTGCTATTCCTAAGGAATTCATCAAGCCGGTTGAAGATGGTGTACGCCAGGCTATGGAAGACGGCATACTTGCTGGTTATCCGGTTGTTGACGTCAAGGTCACGGTCTACGATGGATCGTTCCATGAGGTCGACTCCTCAGAGGCTGCATTCAAGGTAGCAGGCTCTATGGCATTCAAGAACGGTGCAGTTAAGGCTAATCCGGTTATTCTTGAGCCGTATGTTAAGGTTGAGGTCACTGTCCCAGAGCAGTATATGGGCGATGTCATCGGCGATTTGAATTCCCGCCGTGGACGCATCGAAGGCATGGAGCCGCGCAACGGCGTACAGGTCATCGATGGCTATGTGCCGCTCTCTGAGATGTTCGGATATTCTACGGATCTCCGTTCCAAGACACAGGGCCGTGGGAACTACTCCATGGAAGTTGCTTACTATGATGAGGTTCCTAAGAATATAGCAGATGCCATTGTTGAGAAAAACAAAGGCTGATAAGGGAGGAAAAAACTAATGGCAGAAAAGGAAAAGTTTGTCAGAAACAAGCCGCATGTCAACATCGGTACGATTGGTCATGTCGATCACGGCAAGACGACTCTGACGGCAGCAATCACGAAGGTCCTTTCCGAGAAGGGCATGGCTCAGTTCGAGGACTATGCTAACATCGATAAGGCTCCTGAGGAGCGCGAGCGCGGAATCACGATCAACACGGCTCATGTTGAGTATGAGACTGAGAAGCGTCATTATGCACATGTTGACTGCCCGGGTCATGCTGACTATGTCAAGAACATGATCACTGGTGCAGCACAGATGGATGGTGCTATCCTCGTTGTTAGCGCTGCTGATGGCCCGATGCCTCAGACCCGTGAGCACATTCTGCTCGCACGTCAGGTCGGTGTTCCGGCAATTGTTGTTTTCCTGAACAAGGTTGACCAGGTTGACGATCCTGAGCTCCTCGAGCTCGTTGAGATGGAAGTCCGCGACCTCCTTACCGAGTACGGCTTCCCAGGAGATGAGATTCCGGTTGTTTCCGGTTCAGCATTGAAGGCTCTTGAGGATGATGAGGAGCAGAAGGCTAACATCCTTAAGCTCATGGATGCTGTTGACGATTATATCCCAACCCCGACCCGTGATGAGGACAAGCCGTTCCTTATGCCTGTCGAGGATGTATTCACGATCACCGGCCGCGGCACAGTTGCTACGGGTCGTGTTGAGCGTGGTGTTCTTAACATGAACGACACGGTTGAGATCGTTGGACTCGTTGAGAAGCCAGTTTCCACTGTTGTTACGGGCATTGAGATGTTCCGTAAGACGTTGGATCAGGCTGAGGCAGGCGACAACATCGGTGCTCTGCTCCGTGGTATTGACCGTAAGGGTATCGAGCGTGGTCAGGTTCTTGCAAAGCCGGGTTCCATTCATCCACACACGAAGTTCAAGGCTGAGGTTTACGTCCTGAAGAAGGAAGAGGGCGGCCGTCATACACCGTTCTTCTCCAACTATCGTCCTCAGTTCTACTTCCGTACGACGGACGTTACGGGCGTCATCACCCTTCCAGAGGGCACAGAGATGGTAATGCCTGGTGACCATACGAAGATGTCTGTTGAGCTCATCACGCCAATCGCTATCGAGCAGGGTCTCCGCTTCGCTATCCGTGAGGGTGGTCATACGGTCGGCGCTGGCAGCGTTACTGAGATCGACGGTTAATTAGTCAAACAAAACATTTCTTTATAAAAGGGCTGCGGCTTCGCAGCCCTATTATAAAGATTGAATATAAATGAACCCCCATGCGATGACGCGGCAGATGGCTCGACATTGCCGAGGGAACTGCTGCGGAGAAATGTTTGAGCCGGGGAGCTCGGACAATAAGGAGGAAATAACATGTCCAAGAAAAATAAGATCAGGATTCGCCTGAAGGCTTATGATCACAAGTCACTTGATCAGAGTGCTGTTAAGATCGTTGACACTGCAAAGAGGACTGGTGCTATGGTATCTGGTCCGATTCCGCTTCCGACAGAGAAGAGTGTTTACACAATCCTGCGTTCGCCTCATCTCAATAAGGATTCACGTGAGCAGTTCGAGATGCGCACACATAAGCGCCTTATCGACATACTCGATCCTTCGAATAAGACGGTCGATGCGCTTATGCATCTTGACCTTCCGGCAGGCGTAGATATCGAAATCAAACTGTAAGAGGAGGCGGCAGCAATGTCCAAAGCAATTTTAGGTAGGAAACTTGGCATGACCCAGATCTTCACCGAAGAAGGCCAGGTCGTTCCTGTTACCGTCATCGAGGCTGGCAACAATGTTGTGCTTCAGAACAAGACGGTAGAGAATGACGGCTACGATGCAGTGCAGCTCGGCTTCGGCGAAATGAAGGAAAAGAATGTAACGAAGCCAATGAAAGGCCATTTCGATAAGGCTGGCGTGAAGCCGGTGCGCTTCATTCGCGAGCTGCGCCTTGCTAGTGCTTCTGAATACAAAGTCGGCGATACGATCGGCGTTGATGTGTTCAATGCCGGAGACGTTGTCGACGTGACCGGAACGTCAAAGGGCAAGGGTTTTGCCGGAACAATCAAGCGTCATAACTTCGCTTGCGGACCTATGGGGCATGGCTCCAAGTCACATCGTGAGCCTGGTTCCACTGGCGCTATGATAAGCGGCCCTGGCGGACGTGTCTTGAAGGGCAAGAAGCTCCCAGGACATATGGGACATGAGAAGGTCACAGTTCAGTGCCTTACCGTGGCACGAGTTGATGCAGACAAGAACCTCATCTTGATCAAGGGCGCTGTCCCGGGTCCTAAGAAGGGATTCGTTGTAATCAAAGACACGGTAAAGCCGAACAAGAAATAATCATTGAAAGGAGGATATGCTAAATTATGCCTACAGTAGCAGTATATGATATCGCTGGCACAAAGGTCGGCGATCTTGAACTTAATGACAGCATCTTCGGCGTAGAGATGAACGCACCGCTTCTTCACCAGGCCGTAAAGATGCAGCTCGCCGCGCAGCGCCTTGGCACTCACGCGACGAAGACAAGAGGCTTTGTACGTGGCGGCGGCCGCAAGCCCTGGAAGCAGAAGGGCACAGGTCGTGCGAGAAGCGGATCGTCCCGTTCCCCGATCTGGGTCGGTGGCGGCACAATTTTCGGACCGCATCCGCGCAAGTATGCTTTCAGCATGCCGCGCAAGCAGCGCCGTCTCGCTATCAAGTGTGCACTTTCTGATAAGGTGCAGAGCGGGGAATTCCTCGTACTTGACAGCCTCGACTTTGATGCTCCTAAGACAAAGAATGTCGTAAAGATGCTCAAAGATTTCAGCGTAGACGATAAAGCACTCATCATCACAGCTGGTGAAGCTGAGAATGTTGAGAAGTCTTCGCGCAATATTCCGGGTGTGAAGGCAATCAACACGACCGGCTTGAATGTGTATGATATCCTTAATCATGACAAGCTGTTCATTACGAAAGATGCCATCACCCGCATTGAGGAGGTACTCGCATAATGGACGCACGTGAAATCTTGATCCGTCCGCTCATCACCGAGAAGACGACACAACTCATGGCTGATGGCAAATATACGTTTGTCGTAGATAAGAGAGCTGATAAGACACAGATCGGCAAAGCCGTTGCAAAAGTCTTCAATGTGCATGTCAAGGGCGTAAATACTGTTAACGTTACTGGAAAGAAGAAGCGCATGGGCCGTACAGAAGGCAAGCGCGCTGATTATAAGAAGGCTATTGTGACGCTCGCACCGGGCGAAAGCATTGAGTTTTTTGAGGCCTGATTGAATAAAGGAGGCAAACACATTGGCAATCAAGAGTTTCAAACCATATTCCGCAGGCCGCAGATTCATGACCGTCGCTTCGTTCGATGAGATCACAACTGATAAGCCTGAAAAGTCCCTGACGGTTACGCTGAAGTCTCATGGCGGACGTAACCAGCAGGGCAAGCTGACGGTTCGCCATCAGGGTGGCGGCCATAAGCGTAAGTATCGTATTATCGACTTCAAGCGCAACAAGGATGGAATTCCAGCACGCGTTGCTACGATCGAGTACGATCCAAACCGTAGCGCACGTATCGCACTCCTCAATTATCAGGATGGCGAGAAGCGCTACATCCTCGCACCGAATGGCTTGAAGGTCGGCGACGTAGTCGTATCAGGTCCTGATGCAGATATCAAGCCGGGCAATGCACTTCCGTTGGCTAACATCCCTGTCGGTACTACGATTCACAATGTTGAATTGAAGATAGGCAAGGGAGCTCAGCTTGTTAGGAGTGCTGGTGCATCTGCACAGCTCATGGCAAAGGAAGGCAGCTATGCACTGCTTCGTATGCCGAGCGGAGAACTCCGTAAGGTCCATATAAATTGCCGTGCTACAATCGGGCAGGTCGGCAATCTTGAGCATGAGAATATCACAATTGGCAAAGCAGGTCGCAGCCGTTGGCTCGGCATACGTCCGGAGAACCGCGGCGTAGCGATGAACCCGAACGACCATCCGCATGGCGGCGGCGAGGGCCGTAGCCCTGTTGGCCGCAAGCATCCTGTCACCAAGTGGGGCAAGGACGCTATGGGTAAGAAGACGCGTCGTAAGAAGGCATCGGATAAGCTCATCGTGAGACGCCGTTCGAAATAATAATCCTTGATCGAAAGGAGGACATACTTTGTCAAGATCTGTCAAGAAAGGACCTTACGTCCATGAGAGCCTCGTCAAGAAGATTGATGCTTTGAATGAGGCTAATGAGAAGAAGGTTGTAAAGACCTGGTCTAGGAGTTCGACGATTCTTCCGTCATTCCTCGGACATACGATTGCGGTACATGATGGTCGTAAGCATGTGCCGGTTTATATAACAGAAGATATGGTTGGCCATAAGCTTGGAGAGTTCGCTCCGACGCGTACCTTCAAGGGTCATGCACACGAAGAGAGAAAGACAGGACTGCAGTAAAGGAGGATCTGTTGTGGAAGCAAAGGCAACAGCAAAATATGTACGCATCGCTCCCCGCAAGGTCCGTGTAGTCATGGATCTTATCCGCGGCAAGAACGTGCAGGATGCATTCGCAATCCTGAAGTTTACGCCGAAGGTCGGTGCGGAAGCAATAGAGAAGGTTTTAAAGTCGGCAGTAGCCAACGCAGAAAATAATTTCGACATGAACGAAGACAATCTTTATGTGTCTGAAGCTTATGTTGACCAGGGTCCTACCCTCAAGCGCATTCATCCGCGTTCCCGCGGACAGGCGTTCAA
This sequence comes from uncultured Veillonellaceae bacterium, assembly GCA_900315615.1. Lineage (GTDB taxonomy): Bacteria > Bacillota > Negativicutes > Selenomonadales > Selenomonadaceae > RUG114. The sequence goes on from OMZT01000007.1 coordinate 38,146, forward strand.
GATTCTGAAGCGCACGTCGCATATCACAGTCGTCGTCGCAGAAAGGTAAGGAGGGAAACGGATTGGGTCAGAAAGTAAATCCACATGGAATTCGTCTTGGCATCGTCAAAGACTGGGATGCTAAGTGGTATGCGGACAAGGATTTTGCGGATAATCTTCATGAAGATATAAGAATCCGCGAGTATCTTATGGGCAGCGAACGTAAGGAAGGCATCCTTGCTGCAGCTGGTGTGTCGCAGGTTGAGACGGAGCGCTCCAAGAACCGTCTGAAGCTTACTATCCACACGGCAAAGCCTGGTATGGTAATCGGCCGTGGCGGTTCTGGTATTGAGAACATCCGCAAGGGCCTCGCTGCTTATACGGATAAGCGCCTCGATATTAACATCGAAGAGATTAAGCAGCCGGACATGGATGCTACACTGGTTGCTCAGAACATTGCAGGTCAGCTTGAGCGCCGTATCGGCTTCCGTCGTGCAATGAAGCAGGCAGTTGGACGCACGATGCGCCTGGGTGCAAAAGGTATTAAGATAAAGCTCGGCGGACGCCTTGGCGGTGCCGAGATCGCACGCTCGGAGTCATATCGTGAGGGCAGCATTCCTCTGCATACGCTCCGCGCTGATATTGACTACGGAACGGCAGAAGCCCATACGTCCTATGGCCGCATCGGCATTAAGGTATGGATTTTCAAGGGCGAAGTCCTTCCTGAGAGAAAGCAGAAGACTGCAGCCGAAGGGAGCGAAGCTTAATGTTAATTCCAAAGAGAACTAAATACCGCAAGCAGTTCCGCGGCCGCATGAAGGGCAAGGCTCATCGCGGTAATACCGTCAGTCATGGCGAATATGGTCTGGTTGCACTTGAGCCGGCTTGGATCACGAATCGTCAGATCGAGGCAGCACGTATTGCTATGACTCGTTACATAAAGCGTGGCGGTAAAGTCTGGATCAAGATTTTCCCAGATAAGCCTGTTACGGCGAAGCCGGCAGAGACACGTATGGGTAGCGGCAAGGGCTCGCCTGAGTATTGGGTAGCTGTCGTTAAGCCAGGTCGTGTGATGTTTGAGATGGCAGGCGTTAGCAAGGAGATCGCTTACGAGGCAATGCGTCTTGCAGGAACGAAGCTTCCAATAAAGACGAAGATTGTATCTCGTGAGGAGACAGATAAACTCGCAGAGGGCGGTGAAGCAAATGAAGGTTAATGAGATCCGTGATCTGAGTGCTGAAGAACTCAGCAGCAAGCTTGACGAACTGAAGCAGGAACTGTTCAACCTCCGCTTCCAGCACGCCACAGGGCAGCTCGATAATCCTATGCGTATCAAAGACGTCAAGAAGTCCATTGCCCGCATCAAGACGGTGCAGCGTGAAAATGAGATGAAGGCGTAAGATAAGCAGAGGAAGGAGGTTCCCTAATGAGCGAAACGAGAAATGAGCGCAAGACCAGGATCGGCATTGTTGTCAGCGACAAGATGGACAAGACTGTTGTCGTCGCCGTGAAGGATCTTGAACAGCATAAGATGTATAAGAAGCTTATAAAGAAGACAGTCAAGTTCAAGGCACATGACGAGAACAATGAAGCACATGTCGGCGACAAGGTATCCATCATGGAGACGCGTCCTCTTTCTAAGGACAAGCGCTGGAGAGTCGTCGAGATTCTCGAGCGGGCGAAATAATACGCCAAGTTTGAAGTGAAGGAGGTTAAATAATGATCCAGCAGCAGACCATGTTGAATGTCGGTGATAACACCGGCGCGAAGGAAATCATGTGCATCCGTGTGATGGGTGGTTCCTACCGCAAATATGCCAACATCGGTGATGTGATTGTCGCTTCTGTAAAATCCGCTGCTCCTGGCGGCACCGTTAAGAAGGGTGACGTCGTCAAGGCAGTTGTAGTCAGGAGTGTGAAGGGCATTCGCCGTCAGGATGGTTCCTACATCCGTTTTGATGAGAACGCGGCAGTGCTCATAAAGGATGATAAGACGCCGAGAGGCACGCGTATCTTTGGACCAGTGGCACGTGAGCTCCGTCAGGGGTTCATGAAGATCGTTTCCCTGGCTCCTGAGGTTCTTTGATAGCGAGGAGGTGCTATTTTGTCACTGAGCAACAAACTTCATGTAAAGAAGGGCGACACAGTTGTTGTCCTGTCCGGTAAGGATAAGGGCAAGCAGGGCAAGGTCATTCAGGCACTGCCGAAGAAGAACAAGGTCGTCGTTGAGGGCGCAAATCAGATTAAGCGTCATACGAAGCCGAACCAGCAGAACCCGCAGGGCGGCATCATCACGAAGGAGGCTCCGCTTCAGGCATCGAATGTTATGCTCGTATGCCCTTCATGCGGCAAGCCGACCCGTATAGCTAAGAAGCAGGTCAATGGCAAATTCGTCCGCGCTTGCAAGAAGTGCGGGGAAGTCATAGATCAGACTAAGTAAGACAGAAAGGAGGAAAATAATTGGATAGATTGCAGGAAAAGTACCTGAAGGAAGTTGTTCCAGCAATGACCGAGAAGTTCGGTTATAAGAATACCATGGAGCTTCCAAAGGTTGAGAAGATCATCATCAACACGAGCGTCGGCGATGCAGTCGGTAATCCTAAGGCTCTCGATGCTGCAGTGAATGATATCACAATCATTGCTGGTCAGAAGCCGCTCCTGACTCGTGCAAAGAAGTCACTGGCAGCTTGGAAACTTCGTGAAGGTATGCCGATTGGTGCGAAGGTTACGCTGCGTGGCACTCGCATGTATCAGTTCCTCGACAAGTTCATGAACATTGCTCTTCCGCGTGTACGTGACTTCCGTGGTGTAAGCGATAAGGCTTTCGATGGTCGCGGCAACTATGCCCTTGGCCTGAAAGAGCAGCTTATCTTCCCGGAAATCGAGTATGACCAGATTGATAAGATCCGTGGGATGAACATTGTAATCGTTACGACGGCTAAGACTGATGAAGAAGCCCGCGAGCTCCTGAAGCTCCTGGGAATGCCGTTTGCAAACTGACAGGAGGTGCTATTGTGGCAAAGACGTCAATGGTCGAAAAGTGGAAGCGGGACCAGAAGGCTCCTAAGTTCTCCACACGCGTGCACAACCGTTGCAAGATTTGCGGTCGCCCGCATGGCTATATGAGAAAGTTCGATATGTGCCGTATCTGCTTCAGAGAGCAGAGCTACAAGGGCGCAATTCCGGGCGTAACTAAGGCAAGCTGGTAACAGGTATAAGAAAGGGGGATATCGGTTTATGGTAATGACTGATCCTATCGCTGATATGCTTACACGTGTTCGCAATGCGAACAACGTTTATCATGATAAAGTGGAAATTCCGGGCTCCAAGGTGAAGACGGCTATCGCAGCTGTTCTGAAGGACGAAGGATTCATCAATGACTTCAAGTTCACGGAAGATGGAAAGCAGGGTGTGCTCACAGTAATGCTGAAGTACGGCCCGAACCGTGAGCATGTGATTTCTGGAATCAAGCGTATTTCGAAGCCAGGTCTTCGTAAGTATGCAAAGCATGACGAGCTTCCGCGCGTTTTGGGCGGTCTGGGCGTTGCTATCATCTCCACATCAAGGGGAATCATGAGCGACAAGCAGGCACGCAAGGCAGGTCTCGGCGGCGAAGTCGTGGCATATGTCTGGTAATCGCAGAAGTCAGGAGGTGTAATAATGTCAAGAATAGGTAGAGCACCAATCACTGTACCGGCAGGCGTGACCGTCACGATTGATGGTACGAAGGTAACAGTGAAGGGCCCGAAGGGAGAGCTTTCCCGCGAGTTCCACGAGGATATGACAATAAAGTTGGAAGACGGTGTACTCACAGTTGAGCGTCCGTCTGATGACAGGATTCACAGGTCACTCCATGGCCTCACCCGTGCGCTCCTCAACAATATGATCATAGGTGTATCCCAGGGCTTCTCCAAGAAGCTTGAGATCAGCGGTGTCGGCTATCGTGCCCAGAAGCAGGGCAACAAGCTGAACCTTTCACTGGGATTCTCACATCCGGTCGTTGTAGAGCCACCTGCTGGAATTACTTTCGACGTGCCAAGCGCAACGGAGATCGTAATCTCTGGCATAGATAAGGAACTCGTAGGCGATATCGCAGCTAAGGTACGCAGCTATCGTGAGCCTGAGCCGTATAAGGGCAAGGGTATCAAGTACGAGGGCGAGCATGTCCGCCGCAAGATCGGTAAGGCAGGCGCCAAGGGCAAGGCTTAAACGAAAGGAGTGACACTCGTGTTAAATAAAGCTGACAAGAATAAGATCCGTCAGAAGCGCCATCTCAGGGTTCGTAACCATGTTGTAGGTACCCCGGAGCGTCCGCGCCTAAACGTTTATAGGAGCCTCGCAAATATTTATGCGCAGGTGATAGATGATAAGAACGGCGTTACGCTTGTGTCTGCTAGCACGCAGGACAAGGACTTCAAGGACTATGGCGGAAACATAGAAGCTGCAAAAGCTGTTGGTACTACCGTAGCAAAGCGCGCTATAGAGAAGGGCATCACAGAGGTCGTTTTCGACCGTGGAGGCTATCTCTATCACGGACGTGTTGCTGCTCTCGCAGAAGCAGCACGTGAAGCTGGTCTTAAGTTCTGAACTGCAAAGGAGGCAAATGAATGGCTAGAAATATGGACAACGAAACTCCAGAGTTCGAGGAGAAAGTTGTATATATCAATCGCGTAGCAAAGGTCGTTAAGGGCGGCCGCCGTTTCTCCTTCAGCGCTCTCGTCGTAGTGGGTAACCGCAACGGCAAGGTCGGTGCAGGACTCGGTAAAGCCAGCGAAGTTCCTGAGGCGATCAGGAAGGGCGTTGAGGATGCTAAGAAGAATCTGATTGAAGTTGCTTTGAAAGACACAACGATACCGCATGAGATGATCGGTATATTCGGCGCAGGCCGTATGATGCTCAGGCCTGCCGTAAAAGGTACCGGAGTCGTGGCTGGTGGCCCGGCGCGTGCAGTGCTCGAGCTCGCAGGCATCCGTGACATCCTCACGAAGTCGCTCGGCTCTTCAAACCCGAACAACATGGTTCGTGCTACAATCGTCGGTCTCTCCCAGCTCAAAAAGGCTGAGGAGGTTGCTGCTCTCCGTGGCAAGACCGTGGAAGAAATTCTGGGTTAAGGGAGGATTCAACAATGGCAAAACTCAAGATTACACTTAAGAGGAGCCTTATTGGACATCCGCAGACCCAGCGTGATACGGTTAAGTCCCTTGGACTCCACAGGATCAATTCTACCGTGGAGCTTCCAGACAATCCGTGCATCCGCGGCCAGGTTCACAAGGTGGAACATCTCGTATCGGTTGAGGAAATCGACTGATAAACTTTTGCAGGGAGGTGCAGCATATAATGAAGTTACATGAATTGTCCCCAGCGCCGGGATCAACTAAGAACCGCAATCGTGTAGGACGTGGCATTGGCAGCGGTAATGGCAAGACTGCCGGCCGTGGCATGAAAGGCCAGTTGTCCCGTTCAGGCGGCGGCAAGTACAAGGGATTCGAAGGTGGCCAGATGCCGATTTACCGTCGTCTCCCGAAGCGCGGCTTCAAGAATATTTTCCGCAAGACATATGCAGAAGTCAATGTCGCTACGCTGAACCGTTTCGATGATGGTACGACAGTGGATCCAGTTGTCCTCGTTGAGGAGGGCATTCTCAAGAACGTATGCGACGGTATCCGCATTCTTGGTAATGGAGAGCTTACGAAGAAGCTCACGGTTCGTGCAAACGGATTCACCAAGACCGCTGAGGAAAAGATTACCGCAGCGGGCGGAAAAGTCGAGGTGATCTGAGGTGTTTTCAGCCCTTGCGAACATTTTCAAGGTTCCGGAGCTGCGGCAGAAGATAACATTTACGCTTATCATGTTTGCCGTATTCAGACTGGGAACGCATATCCCAGTCCCCGGAGTAGATCCGACGGCTATTGAAGAACTCTTCAATAATGGAAGCCTGTTTGGCCTGCTGGATCTGTTTTCCGGTGGTGCCTTCAGTAAATTCTCGATATTTGCGATGAGTATCACGCCTTACATCAATGCGGCGATTATCATACAGTTGCTGAATGTTGTAATCCCGACATTGGAACAGTGGTCCAAGGAAGGCGAAGAAGGGCATAAGAAAACAACCAAGGTCACGCGCTACCTGACGGTGGCACTTGCATTCCTTCAGGCGGTCGGCATGTCCGTAGGCCTGAAGGCTGCGATAATAAACCCGAATATCGTTTCGATATTGATAGTGTCGATAACGTTGACAGCGGGTACTGTGTTCCTGATGTGGATCGGCGAGCAGATTACGGCGCAGGGCGTTGGTAATGGTATTTCGCTGATCATCTTTGCAGGTATCGTTGCAGCATTGCCAAAGAGCATCGGAACAATTTATAACTATATCCAGGCCGGGACGGTAAGCTATTTCAATGTCCTTGTTTTCGGATTAGTAGCACTTGCGATGGTCGTGTTCGTAATTTATATAGATCAGGGCTTTCGCAGAATCCCGATTTCCTATGCGAAACGGGTCGTCGGCCAGAGAACATATGGCGGACATTCCAGTTACATCCCCCTGAAGGTTGATCAGGCGGGTGTTATACCAATTATCTTTGCGTCATCCGTGCTGATGTTTCCAGTAACCATTGCCCAGTTCGTAACTATTCCATGGGTAAAAACCATCGCCGGGTACTTTGCGTGGGGCACACCGCTACAGACCAGCGTATACGCGCTGCTCATTATCTTCTTCACGTATTTCTACACCGCGGTTACTGTAAAGATATCGGATATGGCAGATAATCTGAAAAAATACGGCGGCTTCATTCCGGGCATCCGTCCGGGCGAGCCGACGGCTGAATATCTTGATCATGTCGTGACACGTATAACGTTTGCGGGTGCATTCTTCCTCGCGTTTATAGCCGTCCTGCCAAATCTAGTGGCTTCATTGAGCCATATAGAGGGCGTGTATTTCGGCGGAACAGCTCTCCTGATCGTCGTTGGCGTTGCGCTTAATACGATGAAGCAGATAGAGTCGATGGTTGTAATGCGTCATTACCAAGGTTTCATGAAATGAGGAGGAAGTAATATGCATATCCTTTTGATGGGACCTCCGGGTGCAGGCAAAGGCACGCAGGCGGCCAGCCTTGTTAAGGAGTTCCAGATTCCACACATTTCTACGGGGGACATGTTCCGCGCAGCAGTGAAGGAGGGAACGGAGCTCGGCAAGCAGGCAAAAGCGTGCATGGATGCAGGAAAGCTCGTTCCTGACGAGGTGACGATCGGAATCGTTCGTGAGCGCCTCGCAAAGGACGATTGCAAGAAAGGCTTTATCCTTGATGGTTTTCCACGCACAGTGGAGCAGGCTGATGCCCTCGGCAAGATCCTCAGTGATCTCGGACTTTCACTTACGCGTGTGCTTAGCATTAGTGTCCCGGCAGCAGATCTCGTTGAGCGTGCTGTTGGACGCCGCATATGCAAGACATGCGGAGCTACTTATCACGTGAAGTTCAACCCGCCAAAGGCGGATGGAATCTGCGATGAGTGTGGAGGAGAGCTTTACCAGCGTGCTGACGACAGCGAAGAAACGATGACGAATCGCATTGCTGTTTATGAGCGACAGACGAAGCCTTTGATCGAGTATTATCAGAAAGCGGGCATATACAGCGAGGTCGATGGGCGCCAGCCTATAGATAAAGTTACAAAAGACCTTGTCAAAGTGCTTAAAGGCTGATAAAATATTCGTCGGTAGAAGTTAGCCGTTTTATAGAACGGGGAGTGCAGCATATAGCTGCCTGCTCCAGTCCTCAGCGCTCACGCTATGGACTGGCAGTGATACAATTATGTTGGGCATGGCATTTTCGAATGTGAATATCTCCTCAGATGACATTGGCCCAACCCAATTCCAGAAGGAGAGTTACATGTCTAAGCAAGATGTAATCGAAGTAGAAGGCAAGGTCTTGGAGGCATTGCCGAATGCGATGTTCCAGGTCGAGCTGGAAAATGGCCACGTCGTGCTGGCACATGTGTCTGGTAAGATACGGATGAATTTCATCCGCATCCTTCCGGGCGATAAAGTCACGATCGAGCTGACGCCTTACGATCTGACACGCGGCCGTATAACATACCGTTTCAAGTGATTTGACAAGGAGGGTGCAACCGGGATGAAAGTAAAACCATCCGTTAAGCGCATGTGCGATAAGTGCAAGATCATTAAGCGCAAAGGCCGCGTCATGGTCATTTGCGAGAATCCGAAGCATAAGCAGAGACAGGGCTGATAAATAAGGAGGTGCAATTATATGGCACGAATTGCCGGAGTGGATTTGCCACGTGACAAGAGAATCGAATACGCGTTGACATATATATACGGTATCGGTCTGAAGACCGCACAGAGGCTTGTAGCAGAGACAGGAATCGATCCAGATACTCGCGCTCGTGACCTTACAGAGGATGAGGTCGCAAAGCTCAGGAGCATTATTGACAAGGAGGTCGTCACGGAAGGCGATCTTCGCCGTGAGCGTCAGATGAATATTAAGCGCCTTGTTGATATCGGCTGCTACCGTGGCCGCCGTCATCGTCTTGGACTGCCTGTACGCGGACAGAATACTAAGAACAACGCACGTACGCGCAAGGGTCCTAAGAAGATCGTTGCTGGCAAGAAGAAGGACTAAGGAAAGGGAGGGATAAATAGTGGCAGTCAAGAAGACCACACATTCGAAGAAGAAGGTCCGCAAGAACATAGAGAGCGGCGTGGCGCATATCAGCTCCACCTTCAACAATACGATAGTGACTCTTACGGATAAGAACGGCAATGCCCTCTCATGGGCAAGTGCTGGCGGACTCGGTTTCCGTGGCTCAAGGAAAAGCACACCGTTTGCTGCACAGATGGCAGCAGAGACGGCAGCAAAGGCAGCTATGGAACATGGCCTGAAGCAGGTTGAAGTATACGTTAAGGGTCCGGGTGCCGGCCGTGAGGCAGCAATCCGTTCCCTCCAGGCAACCGGCCTCGAGGTTAACATGATTAAAGATGTTACCCCGATTCCACATAATGGATGCCGTCCGCCTAAGCGTAGAAGAGTTTGATGGAGGTGCAGAGAATAGATGGCAATAGATAGAGTTCCGTCACTGAAAAGGTGCCGTGCGCTCGGCCTCGAGCCAGCAGTAGTTGGACTCAGCAA